>CACXDF010000099.1 GCA_902766325.1 uncultured Eubacteriales bacterium
ACGATATTCCTTAACTGTTCGCGATTAAAGAGCGGGGGACAGACGTTCTTCCCCAATACGAAATTGGGTAACGTCAATTTGACTAAACTGGTATCGGAGGGGCTGGGCGAAGACGCCATGCAGTATCTGGATCCGAGGGTGGATATATCTTCGTCCTTCTTGCAGGAATTGACGCTCGCAAGGAACGCCGCAAAAGAAACGCCCATAGAACCGACCGGTCTGGACGCAAAATCGTTGATCAGTCTTTTGATCACCCGAAATGCGGACGATACCGGTTACGAATACATAACGCTCCCGACTAAGTCGAACAGGATCCTTTCCGTACATTTCGATAACTTCGGCATCAACAAGATCATTTCTATGATCATGCCGGGTCTGAGCTTGGTCGAGGACGGAGACGAGCGCTATTATAAGGGCGGAGTCGGACTGAAAGGTATCGAATTGACCGTCGATTTTTCTCGCCCGTTCGACTCTATTACTTTACGCGTGGACGTCACGGACAGAACGTCCCTTTCGGCCGGTATCGGCTCTCGCAATCCGGACGGCACGTACAACACCGGTATTTCTTATTTGAAGATGCCGTCGTTCGATATGACGGCCGTCGGACTGGATCAAGAATTGCAGCCGGTGGCGGATGCCGGATCGCAAAGGACGGCTTATCTCGACTTGCATAGATCACTCGAATACATGGCCACCGTCAAGGGTTCCGTCAAGTTGGGATCCGAGTCGAACACCACCGTCAACCTCGACGCGTTGGTGGCGATGATCACAAAAGACTTTTTGGCGTCTTTCGAGATCGAACAGGGCAGTCAGATGAATATCGGGTACGAGTTGAAACTGGGCTTTGCGCTCACCAATATGCGTACCACAACGCTTATTCTCGACCTTTCTTTCCTCGATGAAAACGACGAGCCTATTTACCTCGACGCGCCGTTCCTGCGTCTGTATTACGAGGGCGGCGAAGACACGCTTTACATCAACACGCAGGTATCGGCGGAATTCGACCTTGTAGAACAACTGCACAGACAGATGTCTCTTACCAAGATACTGACCGGCAGTATCCCCAAATTCGCCATCAGAGATTTAGGTATCGCCGACACTTTGGTGGGTATGAACGTCTCTATCAACGATCTGTACGATACCATCGGCGTGGCGCATTCCGCCGCGGTCCATTTCGGTAACGGCACTCTGAACGCGGCCGGAGACGGAGAAGACGTCGAAGTCGAAGTTCAAAACGAAAACAACGCATTTTCGCTGATCGGACAGGCGATGCAATCGATTACCGTCCAAGACGGTATGCTCGGCGTCATCGTCAACGAACAACTGCTTAATATCCTCGGCGGGATCCTCGGTCTCGGTCTTTCTTCCGGACTGCCTCTCGTCAACGGCGATCTCGAACTGCATCTCGGCACCGCTTATTCCAAAACGGAAAAAGGCGAGACGTTCTATCGGATGTCGGACGGCAAAATATATTACGTCTCGGAAGAAGAAGACATCGTTTACGACGCCGACGGTAACGCGACGCAGATCCCCGTCAGTCGTTTAACGCTGAATCCGGACGTAGAGCCCGTATTGCGCGACAGCGGTTTCGTGCACGTTCATTTCGGTTTGGTCGACAGCGGAAAGGGTATTGAAGAATCGTTCTATCTCGATTGGGTTTTGCTCGATACTATCAATATAACAAGAACGAACACGGCAAAACTGTCCATCGGTAAAGGCGAATACGACGATTTTGCTTCTTGGTCGAGCAATCTGAACGTATCGGTCAATCTCGAATTGGAATATACCACGCAAGCCAATAAAGAGATCGTCGACTGGGACATGATCTATTTGCTCATCAACGAGGTCAGCAACACCGACAGTATGAATACCTTCATAAAGGATCTGCTGAAATCGGCCGTTGTAGGTCTTCAAAGTAAGTTGCTGTATACGGACACCGAAAATCAGAATCCGGAAGATACAAAGTATCTTAAGATCGGTCTTGCCGTTCGCGGTTCCGTCAACCTGGCCGATTTCTTCGATAGTCAGGTCGCCATCGTTATCTTTGATAAATCCGTCGAAGACAGTCGCGGCTACGAAGCCAGCGATAAAAAAATATATCAGGTCATTTTCGGCGTCTATATGAAGGACGGGCAAGCCGAACTGGATCTGAGTTACTTCGGTATCAACGTTTTGCGTATTACCGACGTGAAGAATACCTATCAAGGCGTCGTAGCGTCTTTGTGGGACTCTTACGTCAACGCCGTTCAGGCCGATAATATCGCCGTGAGCGATCAATTCAATACCGGCAAAAAATATTTGGACGGCGTTATGAAGCAGGCGATCCTGACCTACTTTATCGATAACCAATACAAGACCTATATCAGCGATCGTACCACCGCCGCGTTCACGACCGACCTTTATAAGTATCTCGTGATGGACGACGGCTATATCTATATCTACGACCGCAGAAAGCTCGCCGAATACTTCGATTTTGCGGACGGCGACAACGAACTGCGGTTGCAAAAGAATTATGCTTATTATCTCGTTTCCGGAAACGTCATCGCCATTTACGAAAAGAACCGCGCTCTGCCGAAAGCGGAGATCGGGCCTATCATCCGTGGCGACGGCGCGGTGCGGATCGAAACGCACGAGATGGAACGCAGACGCCTTACCAACAGCTACGGTAACTCCACTTACGTAGAAGAAATTTTCGACGCGTCGCTCAAATCAAGCGCATATAATATTTTCTCCACGTGGCAAAATAAGTATTCCGGCTATTGGCAATCCACTTATACCGCCGCTTCTTCCGATCTCAAGACGTATATGAATCGCGAGTTGCAGGAGACGATCGACGAATTAAAGAACTTTTTGACGAAATATTACGTATCGAGCGACGCTTATCACGTCGTCCGCGCGAATTTGCCGACGGAAGCCACCGCGTACGTCAGAAGGACCTATCCCGAGTTTGAAAACGCTTCTCCGGCCGAGATCCAGAATTCCGCCGTTTATAAAGCCGTTTTCCAAAGAATGCTCGACGCGGACGTGGAAGAAAACGTCGCGAAGCTGTATAACAACTTCAACAAGAGCCAGTTCTTCTCTCTGTTCGGTTCTTCCGGCGGAACGCTCAGCGAAGATTATTTGCGCGCGGTCACATGGTATCGGATCTTCAGAGAAGAAGCCGTATCCGCTTCCGCCGTTTATAATGCGGCGCCGGTAAGCATCGGCGAATACGTTGCCGCGGGAGAAAACCGTTATTCGGCCGGACAGGCTTCTAATAT
>CACXDF010000100.1 GCA_902766325.1 uncultured Eubacteriales bacterium
AAGCCGTTAAAGTGACCGAAACACGCGGAGTATCTTTTGCCGAAATGCTACCGAAAGAAAGCGTCAGCGGCGGCCGATCTTTTTGATACGCTCTTTAATGAACTCGTACCCTTTCAGCAATAAAAAATCGTAAAATAAGAACGTAAGCGAAAAAACGACGTTCAACGTAAGATACAGCGCGACGGGCGAAAACGTTTGTAAAAAAGAGAGCTTATTTATGTCCACGACGATGACGGAAATAAGCGAATAACATATCCAGAAAACGAGAGCCGAATATCCCAATTTTAAAATATAAGACAGTAGGATTTTCCACGTTTTGTCAGAGAATTTCAACTGTAAAACGATCGTCAATACGACGTACGGGCCGCTGGCCATCAAATACGGTACGATTTTGATATTGACGATAAAAAAACCGACCGCGCCCGCCACGACGGCGGCGAGGACGGCCTCTTTATAATATCCTTTCGAGAGCGGCAACAAAATACCGATCGACGTCAAAACGGTACAGGACAACGAGACGTAGCTCAAAAAATATCCCAGAACGATAAAAACGATGGAGATGGCGGCGCCCACGCCGGCAAAAGCGATACGGGAGCCGATGTCTTTTGACGATCTCATATCAGCAACAGGAAATCAGATCTCCACCCATACATTCGCAACAGCAGTCGGCGCAGATAAGAGAACTGCAACAGTCGCACACGGAAAAACCGCGGCGGCCGGTATAAGACGCATCGGGGCCGGAATACACCTTTTCTCCGTTCTTTTCGGTCTCGCTGTAAAAAGAATTTTCTTTTTCGTCGGTATGCGCTTTCATCTGCGTTTCGAGAGAGCGCTTGGCTTCGGCGTACTTTGCGTTGCCCGGTTCCATATTGCAAGCGAATTCAAGTTGCTTCAGAGCGTCCGCGTGCCAGTTTTTACGGTAAAAAACGGCGGACTGGATATAGTGCCAACGCGCCGAACGGGAAGTACAGTTATCTAATATCTTTTGCGCGTCGTCCATTCTGTTTTCTTTTACGGCGCGTTCCGCTTCGTCCAGATTTTCGGAAGCGTCGCCTTCTTGCGTAAAAGCGCCGGAGTCTTCTTCCGCGGCATAGGGGCGCGAACGTACGATATCGCGCGCGTCGTTATAGGCGGTTTCGATCTCCTCGAGTTTCGCGCAGGCTTCCGCGCCCACGTCTCCGGGCTCGAAACGCTTATCCTCGTACAGAGCGCGTTTTTCTTTATAAGCGCGATAGAGTTCGTCTTGCGTGACGTTTTCGCTAACGCCGAGCACTATAAACGGATCTTTTTGCATTTTTCTCCTTTTGCGGCAAGCACTTGTTCCGTTCTCGCTTTAAAACCGCGATAAACGATATTGCCGAGCGGGCCTTCGCCGAAGCGTATTTCCATTGTATTATAAACCTCGATGATGCGGTCTATGCAATCGTAGAGGCAAGGCCGGGCTTCTTTTTCCGCTTCGATAAATACGGTATCCGACCAAACTGTATCCTTTCTTAAAAAAGGGTTATAACGTTTTTTTTCGCAATCCTCTTTGATATCTTCCAGCGCGTCGATATAGTAGACCCACTTGCCGACGTAATAGAGGATTTTCTTTAATTTAACGTCGCCTTTCGTCGTCAGCGCGTCGGCGCAAGCCATCATGATCTGTCCGAAAAGATCGGAGATACGTTCGGCCGAGCGGTTTTCTTTTTCGCTCGTTCTGATCTTTTCGTACCCCTCTTTAACGGCTTTGTCGAATTCCGGCAGCTTTTCGCGGGCTTTTTTCAGTTTAGGCGCGATAGTCGACTTCCACAAACGGTGCTTATTTTCGTCGATCACGTCGTCGGACGCCTTGTAGTAGCCGAGAATAATATTGATATCGGCGACGCGGGTCAGGACTTCGTTATTTTTTACCGTCGGAACTTTCCGAACGGGATGGGTAATGCAATGCTCTGTCAGATAGGTCGGTTCTATCTGTTCGTAGTTATGTCCGAGAAGCGCCAAAAGCACGATATCATAATTCAAAGTAAAGCGCAGGATCGCGCCGTATTCTTTGCCGATGGACTTACAGAGTCCGCAGTAATAAGCGCGATAGGTCTCGTAATCCTTGATCAGGATATTGGGCTTGTCGATCAGGACGTTACCGAACATCAGCCTTCCACCAATCCGACTTTGCGGTAGACTTTTGAGAGAGTTCTCCGAGCGATGGATCGAGCCTTTTCGGCGCCGTCTTTCGCTACGCTCATGAGGTAGTCTTTATTCTTCATATAATCGGCATATCGCTCGCGGATGGGACGGAACTTCTCTACGACAGCCTCCCCTACCGCCGGTTTGAGTTGCGCGTACCCTTTACCTTCGAATTCCTTTTCCAAGTCTTCGATTGCCTTTCCGGTAGCGGCGGAAAAGATGGTAAGAAGGTTGCTTACGCCGGGTTTGTTTTCTTCGTCGTAGCGCACGACGGAATCGCAGTCGGTGACGGCGCGCTTGAATTTACGCATAATGTCGTCCGGACTGTCGATGATGCTGACCGTAGCGTTCGGATCGGGATCGGACTTACTCATCTTTTTGGTCGGATCCTGCAACGAGAATATTTTCGCTCCCTGTTTTCCGATATA
>CACXDF010000101.1 GCA_902766325.1 uncultured Eubacteriales bacterium
GCCGTCGAGGGCGCGGGACTGCTTATCAATAAGAAAGCGGTCAAAGCCAGAAAGGCCAACGACAAGAGCGGCATCGTCGATCTGCCCCGCACCTACGACGTTTCCAATCTTATGCCCGTTTGTTCCGTTTGCGGCAAGGCGACCCGCGTTAAGCACTCTATCGTAGACGGCAAGAAAGTCCGTATGTGCGAATGCGGCGCGGTCCTCGAGACCAAGAAGCCCAAAGAAGTCAAGAAGGCGAAAGCCACCGTCCGCAAAAAGAAAGTTGCTGCGGAAGCGGAAAAAGCTGAGTAAGGAGGTAAACGACAATGGCTGATAAATATGAAAACAGATTGATGGTTCGTTACAAAACCGAAGTCGTTCCCGCTTTGCAAAAGACCTTCGGCTATAAGAACATCATGCAGGTCCCCAAGATGGAAAAGATCATCCTGAATATGCGTTTGGGCGACATCAAGGATAACTCCAAGAGCGTTCAGATCGCCGTCAGCGAATTGGAAAAGATCGCCGGACAAAAGCCGATCGAAACCAAGGCTAAAAAGTCCATCGCTAACTTTAAGGTCCGTGACGGAATGACCGTCGGCGCGGCCGTGACCCTGCGTGGCGAAAGAATGTGGAACTTCTTCGATAAGCTCGTCAGCATCGCTCTTCCCCGTGTCCGCGACTTCAAGGGCGTACCCGGAAGCAGCTTTGACGGCAGAGGCAACTATGCTCTCGGTATCAAAGAACAACTTATGTTCCCGGAAATTTCTTACGATCAGATCGAAAAAGTCAGAGGCTTCGACGTTTGCATCGTGACCACGGCTAACACCGACGAAGAGGCAAAAGAGCTGCTCAAACAACTCGGTATGCCTTTTGCCAAGTAGGAGGTACAATATGGCAAAAAAAGCACTGAAAAACAAGCAGGCTCGTCCGCAAAAGTTCTCCACCAGAGAATATACTCGTTGCACGATTTGCGGCCGTCCCCACGCTGTTCTGAAAAAATACGGTATTTGCAGAGTATGCTTCAGAGAACTGGCCTATAAGGGCGAGATCCCCGGAGTCAAAAAGGCAAGCTGGTAAGAGGAGGTATATTATGGCATTAACTGATCCCATCGCAGATATGCTGACCCGTATCAGAAACGGTTTGACGGCCAGACACGAAACGGTTACCGTTCCTATGTCCGCCGCCAAGAAGGCTATCGCTGACATCCTCGTTGAAGAGGGCTATATCAAGAGCGCGACCGTCGTTAAAGACGAAAAGAGCGTGCAGGATTCTATCTTAATCGAACTGAAATACGGACCGAACTTCAGTAAGGTCATTTCCGGTCTTCGTAGAATTTCCCGTCCCGGTTTGCGTATCTATGCTCGCGTCGACCAACTGCCGAAAGTTCTGAACGGACTTGGTATCGCGATCATCTCTACGTCCAAGGGCATTATGACCGACAAGAAGGCTCGCGCCGAAAAAGTCGGCGGCGAAGTACTCGCTTATATCTGGTAAGGAGGATATTATGTCGAGAATCGGTAAATTACCTATTAAGATCGAAGACGGCGTGAAAGTGGATTTCACCGACAGAGTGGTCACCGTGACCGGAAAGCTCGGTACCCTTTCTCAAGCCATCGAAAACAATGCTATCGACCTTGAAATCAAAGACGGTTTCGTACACGTTCTTTGCGCGGAAAACTCCGACAAGGCGGCTCATGCGGCTCACGGCCTTTACAGAGCGCTCATCCACAATATGGTGGTCGGCGTGACCAAGGGTTATCAAAAGGGTCTCGTTCTCGCCGGCGTCGGTTATAAGGCGCAGCTCAGCGGAACGGATCTCGTCCTCAGCGTCGGTTATTCCCACACGGTCACCGTTAAGGCGCCCGCCGGAATCAAGTTCGAATGCCCGAAGCCGGAAGAAATCACCGTCAAGGGTATCAGCAAAGAGCTGGTCGGACAAACCGCCGCGAACATCAAGGCCATCAGAAAGTCCGAACCTTACCACGGATACGGTATTCATTACAGCGATGAAACCATCCTCCGCAAGGAAGGCAAAACCAACGGTAAATAAAGGAGCGTAAATCATGGTAGGAAAAAATGATAAGAACAAAGTGAGAAAAGCGAGACACGATCGTATTCGTTTCTATATCAAGGGTACGGCCGAAAAGCCGAGACTTAACGTCTACAGATCGCTCAATCATATCTACGCTCAGGTTATCGACGATTCGGCTAACAACGGGGAGGGCATCACGCTCGCCGCTGCGTCCACCGTCGAAAAAGAGATCGCGGCGAAGATCGCCGAGATGACCAAGACCGAAGCGGCCAAAGAGATCGGAAAGATCGTTGCGCAGCGCGCTATGGAAAAGGGTGTCAAAGCCGTCGTTTTCGACAGAGGCGGATACCTTTATACCGGCCGCGTAGCGGCGGTAGCCGACGGCGCAAGAGAAGCCGGTCTTAACTTTTAGGAGGTCGATATGGCAAGAAACGAAAAATTCAAGAAAGAAGAAAAGAGAGACGAGCTGATCAAAAAGACCGTTGCCGTAAACCGCGTTACCAAGACCGTTAAAGGCGGACGTAACATGCGTTTTGCCGCTCTCGTCGTCGTAGGCGACGGCAAGAACAGAGTCGGCTGCGGATTGGGCAAAGCCAAGGAAGTTCCGGATGCCATCGAAAAGGCTACCGAAGCCGCCAAGAAGGCCATGATCACCATCTCTATCGTCAACCAGACCATTCCTCATACGATCCAAGGACAGTTCGGCAGAGGTAAGGTCCTGCTTATGCCCGCTACCGAAGGTACCGGCGTTATCGCCGGCGGCCCCGTCCGTGCGGTTTTGGAAGCGACCGGTATCAAAGATATCCGTACCAAGAGCATCGGCAGTAACAACCCCATCAACTGCGTAAAGGCGACCATCGAAGGCCTTGCCGGTCTTCGTACCGCCGAAGAAGTTGCGGAGATCCGCGGCATCAGCGTGGAAGATCTGTAAGGAGGCTATTATGGCAAAGATAAGTATTACTCTTACCAAGTCCCTGAATGGACGCATCGCCAATCAAAAGGCGAATGCCGAAGCTCTCGGCCTTACGAAAATCGGCAAGACCGTCGTGCGTGAGGATACCCCCGCCGTACGCGGTTGCATCAATAAGATCTCGCATCTTGTTGAAGTAAAAGAGATCAAGGAGAATTAAGCTATGAAGTTGCATAATATTCAACCTGCTGAAGGTGCTACCACGCCGGCCAAGAGACTGGGCAGAGGTATCGGCTCCGGTCTCGGCAAGACCAGCGGCAAAGGCCACAAGGGTCAATGGGCCAGAAGCGGCGGCGGCGTTCGTCCCGGTTTTGAAGGCGGACAAATGCCCCTTACCCGCAGACTCCCCAAGAGAGGATTCAAGAACGGCCTGTTCAAGAAAGTTTATACCGTTATCAATATCGGTATGATCAACGATTTGTACAACGACGGCGACGTGGTTACCGTTGAAGATTTAAAAGCAAAGGGTATCATCAGTAAAATAGAGGAGTACGGGCTGAAAGTTTTGGGCGACGGCGAAGTCACCAAAAAACTTACGGTAAAAGCCAATAAGTTTACTGCCGCGGCAAAAGAGAAGATCGAAAATGCCGGCGGAAAAGCAGTAGAAGCGAATAACGAGGTTGCTGAATAATGTGGCAAACCATTAAGAACGCTTTTATCGCACCCGACATCAGAAAGAAAATACTGATTACCCTGTTTTTACTTTTGTTGTACAGAGTAGGTTGTTTCGTCCCGGTGCCCGGCCTGAACTTCGA
>CACXDF010000102.1 GCA_902766325.1 uncultured Eubacteriales bacterium
CGGCATATTGAGAGTATCCGCGGATATTTCCGCTCCGCGAACGGCCTTCATCAGTCCCGCCTCGAAAGAACGGGCGATAGCCATGACCTCTCCGGTCGCTTTCATTTGCGTTCCGAGCGTTCTCGACGACCCGGCGAACTTATCGAACGGCCACTTGGGAAACTTGACCACAACATAATCGAGCGCAGGCTCGAAACAGGCGCACGTCTTGCCGGTGACTTCGTTTTTGATCTCGTCCATCGTATAGCCGAGGGCGATCTTAGCTGTGATCTTGGCAATAGGATACCCGGTCGCTTTGGAAGCGAGCGCGGAAGAACGGGACACCCTGGGATTGACTTCTATTACGGCGTACCGGAAGCTGTCCGGGTCGAGCGCGAACTGGCAGTTACATCCGCCGACGATACCGATGGCGCTGATGATGTCGAGAGAAGCCGTCCTAAGCATCTGATATTCTTTATCCGAAAGGGTAAGAGCCGGCGCTACGACGACAGAGTCGCCCGTATGGATGCCGACGGGATCTACGTTTTCCATCGAGCAAACGGCCACCACGTTACCCGCGCTGTCGCGCATTGTCTCGAACTCTATTTCCTTCCAACCGGAAATACACTTTTCAACGAGGATCTGCGTAATGGGCGAAAGATCGAGACCGGACTTTGCGATAACGCGCAATTCTTCTTCCGTTTCCGCGATGCCGCCGCCGGAGCCTCCGAGGGTATAGGCGGGACGCACGATAACGGGATACCCGATGTCTTTTGCCGCTTGCAGGGCTTCTTCGAGCGTAACGGCGATTTCGGACGGCACGACGGGCTGCCCGATCTCCTTCATTTTATCGCGGAACAGTTCTCTGTCCTCGGCGTTCTTGATGGCCTGAATATCCGTTCCGAGCAGGGTCACGCCGTACTTTTCCAATACGCCGCGCTCGGCAAGTTGCATAGAGATAGTGAGCCCCGTCTGTCCGCCGAGGCCGGCAAGAAGGCCGTCCGGGCGCTCTTTTTTGATAATACGCGTTACCGTATCGACGTTGAGCGGCTCGAGATAAACGGCGTCGGCCACCATTTTGTCCGTCATAATGGTCGCCGGGTTGGAGTTAACGAGGACGGTGCATATCCCCTCTTGCTTCAGCACGCGGCAAGCCTGCGTGCCGGCATAGTCGAACTCGGCCGCCTGTCCGATGACGATGGGTCCGGAACCGATAACGAGGACTTTTTTTATATTCTTATTCTTGGGCATACTCTTTCCCCTCCATCAACGCAAGAAACTTATCGAACAAAAATTCGGCGTCGTGAGGCCCGCTCGCGGCTTCCGGGTGGAACTGTACCGTAAAACATTTTTTTCCGGGATATGTAAGCCCTTCCGAACTGCCGTCGTTTGCATTGACGAATATTTCTTCGGCGACTGCGCGTAAAGAGTCCGCCACTACGGCGTAGCCGTGATTCTGACTGGTGATATAAGTCCGCTTTCCTTTGACTTCTTTGACAGGCTGATTCCCGCCGCGATGTCCGTACTTTAATTTGATCGTTTTTCCACCCATCGCAAGCGCTGTGAGCTGATGTCCGAGACAGATACCGAACGTCGGGATCTTACCGATGAACTTAGCGATCTCGGCGATGCATTCGACGTTTTCGGCAGGGTCGCCGGGGCCGTTGGAGAGCATGACTCCGTCGAAGCCGCCGCGAAGTATCTCTTCCGCTTTCACGTCGCACGGGAAGACGGTCACGGTGCAGCCGCGCTTTACCAGATTGCGAACGATGTTTCGTTTCGACCCGTAATCGATGAGAGCGACCGAATATTTTTGCTTGTCCGCGACAAAGATCTCTTTTTTATCGGTCGATACGGCGCGTACGACGCCTTTGACGGCATAAGACCGAACGGCGCTGAGATCGCTCGGCACTTCGTCGAAGATACCCGCGTTGATAACGCCCTGTTCCCGAATGATGCGAGTCACAAGACGCGTGTCGATACCGGCAAGGCCGGGGATGTCCTTTTTTTTCAAAAATTCGTCCAAAGGATATTGGGATCGAAAATTGGAAGGCTTATCGCATAGCTCGCTGACGATATAACCGAGCGCGGCGGGCTCTCCTTCAAAGTCTTCTTCTATCACGCCGTAATTGCCGATGAGCGGAAAGGTCTGCGTGATGATCTGTCCGGCGTAACTTTCGTCGGTGAGCGTCTCGAGGTATCCTTCCATGCCCGTGGTAAAAACGAGTTCTCCCACCGTCTCCTTATCGGCGCCTATGCGTTCGCCCTCGAAGTACCTTCCGTCGCTTAATACCAAATATCCTTTTTTCATATTGCCTCTAAGCAAGAGTGGCCGCCATAACGGCCTTGATCGTATGCATTCTGTTTTCCGCTTCGTCGAAGACGACGGAAGCCGGACTCTCGAAGACCTCGTCGGTCACTTCCATTTCTTTTAAACCGAACTTTTCGTATATGCTCTTTCCTATTTCCGTTTTCAGATCGTGGAAAGCGGGCAGACAATGCATAAAACGGCACTTTTTGCCGGCGTTATCCATCGCCGCTTTATTGACTTGGTACGGAAGAAGATCTTTGATCCGTTCCGCCCACACTTCGTCCGGTTCGCCCATAGAGACCCACACGTCGGTATAGATGACGTCGGCGTCCTTCGTCGCCTTTTTTACGTCGGACTCGAATTCGAGCACGGCGCCCGTTTCCGCGGCGATCTTTTTGCAAGTTTCGATCAGATCCTTATTGGGAAAATATTTTTCGGGAGCGCACGCCACAAAGTGCATCCCCATCTTGGCGGCGCCCACCATGAGCGAGTTGCCCATATTGTATCTCGCGTCGCCCATGTATACCAATTTAATTCCTTTCAGGTATCCAAACTGTTCTTTTATGGTCATGAAATCAGCAAGTATCTGCGTCGGGTGAAACTCGTTGGTAAGTCCGTTCCAAACCGGTACGCCGGCATAACGCGCGATCTCTTCTACGATCTCCTGACCGTATCCGCGATATTCGATCCCGTCGAACATCCTACCGAGGACCCTGGCGGTATCCGCGATACTTTCTTTTTTACCCAGCTGCGAACTCTTAGGGTCGAGGTATACCGCTTTCATACCGAGGTCGCTCGCCGCAACCTCGAAACTGCAACGAGTGCGCGTACTCGTCTTCTCGAATATCAGCGCGATATTCTTCCCTTCGCACGTCGCGTGCTTGACGCCGGCTTTCTTTTTTGTTTTCAGTTCTTCGGCAAGTTCGATCAGTCCCGCTATCTCTTCGGGCGTAAAGTCCAATAGTTTTAAGAAATTTTTTCCTTTTAAGTTCATCTTTTACCTCGTTATTTACGGCAAACGTCCAAAATGACGTCCGCAGCTTTTTTCAATACGTCAAACGGAATATTCAGCGCGGGCAGAAGGCGCACCTTATCCTTAGCGGTCAGGCACAAAACGCCCTTCTCCATACAGGCAAGCACGACCTCTTTGGCGCTCTTTGTCTTGGGTTTGAATCCGATCATCAAGCCTTTACCGGTGACGCTTTCTATCCCTTCGCACGAACCCAATTTTTCAAACAAATAAGCGCTCTTCTCGTTTACTTCCTTCATCAGGTCGTCGGTCAAGCGATCGAGTACGGTCAGCGCGCCGGCGCAAGCGACGGGATTGCCGCCGAAAGTGGATCCGTGATCGCCCTTACCGAGAACGGATTCCGCTTTTTCTCCGATGATACAAGCGCCGATGGGGAGTCCGCCGCCAAGGCCTTTCGCCGTGGTGACGACGTCCGGCTTAACGCCGTAATTCATATATGCGTACGGTTTGCCCGTGCGTCCGTTGCCGGTCTGCACTTCGTCCACCATAAAGAGCACGTCGTTTTCCCGGCACAACTGATAAAGTCCGCAAACGTAATCCTTTTCCTGTGGAATAACGCCGCCCTCTCCTTGCACGCATTCGATCAAAACGCCGGCGACCTTATTATTCACGATCGCTTCTTTCGCCTGCGCGAGGTCACCCGCGGGAACGGAAATAAAACCGGGAGTCAACGGCAAGAACTTAGTATGAAACACGTCCTGTCCCGTCGCGGCGAGCGTGGTGAGCGTACGACCGTGAAAACTGTTTTTCAGCGTTACGATCGTGCCGTACTCCATGCCTTTTTTATCCTGCGCGTACTTACGGGCGACTTTTACGGCGCACTCGTTTGCTTCCGCGCCCGAGTTTCCGAAAAACACCTTTTTCATACCGGTGACGGCGCATAACTTTTCGGCAAGCAGCGCGCACGGCTCGGTATAATACAGGTTAGACGCGTGTTGCACTTTATTCAACTGCTCGGTCACGGCTTTTATCCACGTAGGATCGGCTATGCCGAAAGCGGTTACGCCGATACCGGAGCCGAGGTCGATATATTCTTTCCCGTCCGAACCGTATAAATAAGAACCCTTGCCCGATACGATCTCGACGGGGAAGCGGGCGTAAGTACCGGCGACGAATTCATTGTCTTTTTCCGTAATATAACTCATTCTTGTTTATCTCCCACGACCATAGTGCCCGCGCCTTCGTCGGTCAATAATTCCATCAGAATGGAATGGGGCACGCGGCCGTCCATAATAATAACTTTTTTGACGCCTTTTTTGATGGCCTCGATACAGCAGTCGACTTTCGGGATCATACCGCCCGAAATAACGCCCTCGTCAAAAAGGGTCTTTGCCTCTCCCACGGTAATCTCCGGGATCAGCGTGGAAAGATCGTCTTTGTCGCGCAGCACCCCGGCGATATCGGTCATCATAATGAGACGCTTGGCGTTGAGCGCGCCGGCAATATGGGCGGCGGCGGTGTCGCCGTTGATGTTATAGACGTTGCCATCATTATCGCAACCGATGGTGGACACAACGGGAATATATCCTTTTTCAAGCAAGTCGCGAACGGGCTGAATATTGATCTTAGTGATCTCGCCGACGTAGCCGAGGTCGGTGTCCTTGACTTTGGCTTCGATCAACTTACCGTCCATACCGGATATGCCCATCGCCTTGCCGCCTTTCATGCCGAGAAGGTTGACGAGCGACTTGTTAATCTTGCCGGCGAGGACCATCTGAGCGATCTCCACCGTCTCTTTGTCCGTAACACGCAGACCGTTGACAAACTCGGCTTTCTTGCCGAGCTTGCCCATCATTTCGGATATCTCCGGACCGCCGCCGTGCACGAGGACGACTTTGACGCCGATCAGCCATAAAAGAACGATGTCTTCCATGACCTGCTCTTTCAATTCCTGATTGATCATGGCGTTTCCGCCGTACTTGACGACGACGATCTTGCCGTTATACCTTTTTATATAAGGAAGCGCCTGCGTAAGGACTTCGGCGCGTTGTCCGTTCGAAATCGTAAACATATTATTTCCTCTCTTTATCAGGTGCGATAGTCGCCGTTGATGCGGACGTAATCGTACGTCAGATCGCATCCCCACGCGGTCGAAGCGTATTCGCCGTCGTTCAGATCAACCAAAATATCGATTTCTTTTTCAAGTAAAATTTCTTTGGCTTTCTCTTCGGAAAAGTCGACGCCGCTACCGTTTTTGCAAACGTCGATCTTCCCTTTTACGGAAGAAAATGCAACGTCGATTTTTTTGACGTCCACGTCCGCCCCGGAATAACCGATCGCGCAAAGCACGCGGCCCCAGTTGGCGTCGGCGCCGAACATAGCGGCCTTCAACAAGCTGGAACAGATAACGGATTTTGCTACCGTCTTTGCGACAGCCTTCGTTTTAGCGCCGGTCACCTTGCATTCAAGCAACTTGGTCGCGCCCTCGCCGTCTCCGGCGATCATCCTGCATAGAGAAACGTTAACGGTATTGAGAGCCTTCATAAAGAAGGAAAAGTCTTCTCCCTCTTCGACGATCTCTTTATTGCCGGCAAGGCCGTTGGCAAGGACGACTACCATATCGTTTGTCGAGGTGTCGCCGTCGATACTTATCATATTAAAGGTATCCCGAATATCGCCTTTGAGAGCCTTATTCAGCATTTCGGAAGAAATAGCGCAGTCCGTGGTAATAAAGACGAGCATGGTCGCCATATTGGGATGGATCATACCGCTGCCCTTTGCGATACCGCCTATCTTACAGGTCTTTCCGCCGACGGAAAACTCGACGGCCACTTCTTTCTTAACGGTGTCGGTGGTCATGATACCTTCCGCAGCTCTGGCGCATCCGTCTTCGGAAAGATCGGCGACAAGCGCGTCTAATCCGTTTTTGATCGGCGTAATGTCAAGCGGTTGTCCGATCACTCCGGTAGAAGCGACTACGACGTC
>CACXDF010000103.1 GCA_902766325.1 uncultured Eubacteriales bacterium
CCGAACACGTTATCTCTGTTCTGCCTGTACGGGTGTATTCCGCGCGCCATCCATACGGTCTCGACTGCTCCGCACTCCGTTTTGCCGCATCGGTTTCCGCCGAAGACCCAGCGATTGCGCTTGGGGCACTTATGAAAAGCCATCTGCTTTTCGTGCACCTTTTCTCCGCTGTTATATCGGGATAAGGTATCGTATTTTTCACGCAGGCGCAGGATCTCTTCTATCTTCAGTATCCGTTCGATCAATTCCGATTCAGACACGTCCATCTCCTTTTTACGCTCCGCATCATATCACGACAAAAAAAATCCTTCGTCGAAATCGGTCGAAGACGGTTGAAAAAAGTTTGATTCCGCACGTTTTCATTGGAAAGTTAAAAAAATATAGCCGAAAATTATTTTGAAAAATTTAAACGTAATAATAAAGGGCCGCCCGACGGGCAGCCCTTATCGTTTTTTTTATTATCCGCAGATATCTTATTACAGTTGCGGACCGGCCTTAACGAGAGCCTTACCGGCTTCGTTAGTGGTGTACTTAACGAAGTTCTTAACGAATCTTCCGGCGAGGTCCTTGGCCTTTTCTTCCCAAATGCTCGGATCGGCATAGGTGTCTCTGGGATCGAGAATATCGGTGGCGACGCCTTCCAGTTCGGTCGGCACTTCGAAATCAAAGTACGGGATCTTCTTGGTGGGTGCCTTATTGATGGCGCCGTTCAAGATCGCGTCGATGATACCGCGGGTATCCTTGATAGAGATTCTCTTTCCGGTTCCGTTCCATCCGGTGTTGACGAGGTAAGCCTTAGCGCCGCTCTGTTGCATTCTCTTAACGAGCTCTTCGGCGTACTTGGTCGGGTGCAGCTCCAGGAAGGCCTGACCGAAGCAAGCGGAGAAAGTCGGGGTGGGTTCGGTGATACCGCGTTCGGTACCGGCGAGCTTAGCCGTGAAGCCGGAAAGGAAGTAATATTGGGTCTGCTCGGGCGTCAGAATGGAGACGGGAGGCAGAACGCCGAAAGCGTCGGCGGACAGGAAAATAACGTTCTTCGCGGCAGGCGCGGAAGAAACGGGACGAACGATATTTTTGATATGGCTGATCGGATAAGAAACACGGGTGTTTTCCGTAACGGACTTATCGGCGAAATCGATCTTGCCGTTTTCGTCGAGAGTTACGTTTTCCAACAACGCGTTACGCTTGATGGCGTTGTAGATATCCGGTTCGGAATCCTTATCGAGATTGATAACTTTGGCATAGCAGCCGCCTTCGAAGTTGAAGACGCCGTTGTCGTCCCAACCGTGTTCATCGTCGCCGATAAGAAGTCTCTTGGGATCGGTGGAAAGCGTAGTCTTACCGGTACCGGAGAGGCCGAAGAAGATGGCGGTGTTCTTTCCGTCCATGTCGGTATTGGCCGAGCAGTGCATAGAAGCGATACCCTTCAAGGGGAGATAGTAGTTCATCATCGAGAACATACCTTTCTTCATTTCGCCGCCGTACCAAGTGTTGATAATGACCTGTTCTCTGCTGGTGATATTGAAGACAACGGCCGTTTCGGAATTGAGGCCGAGTTCTTTATAGTTCTCGACTTTGGCCTTAGAAGCGTTATAGACGACAAAGTCCGGTTCAAAGTTTTCCAGTTCTTCCGCGGTGGGAACGATGAACATATTCTTGATGAAGTGGGCTTGCCAAGCGACTTCCACGATAAAGCGAACTGCCATACGGGTGTCCTTGTTGGCGCCGCAGAAAGCGTCTACGACGAAAAGTCTCTTGTTGCAGAGTTCTTTAACGGCGATATCTTTAACGGCCTTCCAGGTCGCTTCGGAAGCGGGATGGTTGTCGTTTTTGTAGCCTTCGGTGGTCCACCAAACGGTGTCCTTGGAGTTCTCGTCCATAACGATGAACTTATCCTTGGGGGAACGTCCGGTATAGATACCCGTCATGACGTTGACCGCGCCGAGTTCGCTGACCTTACCTACTTCGTAGCCGGTAAGTTCGGGCTTGGTCTCTTCTGCGAAAAGGGCTTCGTAAGAAGGGTTATAGACGATTTCCGTCGTTCCGGTAATACCGTACTTTGTTAAGTCGATTTTTGCCATAATATATACCTCACTTTATATTATTTTTTTCTTTATTATATCATTTTTTTTCGCTCTATGTATACCATATTACGATAAAAAAACAATTTTTTTTATAGCCCGAGCGTCACCATCAAATTGGATGAAACGACGATCAAAACGAGCGCGACGGGATAGGTCGCGGCATAGGCCGAAGCGACTTCGTCCGTACCCGCCACGGAGATCAAAGAACCGAGCGCGGGGGTAGAAGTCATACCGCCGGTAATGGAACCGAGGTTGTTGAAGATAGACAGTTTGAAGACATACTTCGCAAGCAAAAAGCCGACGACCATCGGAACGGTGGTGAATATCACGCCGTACACGAGATAAAGCCAGTTAAAATGCTTAACGAAGTTAACGCCGCCGGGAACGCCCGCTCCGATCAGGAAGAGAACGAGGCCCAACTCTCTGAAAAAGTTAAGCGTCGTTTTCGGCACTTCCATATCCATCTTTCCGAATCTGCCGAAGTGCCCGACGATAAGGCCGGCGATCAGCGTTCCGCCGGAAGATCCGAAGCTGAAATAAGAGGAAGAAGAAATGGGAATTTTGATCGAGCCGATCACAATACCTGCCACGACGGTAAAGCAGAACGGGAAGAACCCGAATCCGTCTATCTTAAACAATTTCTTTTCCGTTTTTTCGATACTGACGGCGCCTGCCGCGATAAAACTTTCTCTTTCCTTCGCAATGTCGATCTTTAAGATCTTGGGCATGATCTGTACGAACAGGACGACGCCCAAAACGCCGTAAAGATAGCCGATACCGTATCCTGCGGTGACTTCGTCGGCAAAGTTTTCTCCGACGGCGGTCGCCGCCTCTTTCGCCGCGGATAAACCGGGCGTGGACGTGAGAGCGCCCGTCAAAAGACCGGTACCCATAGCGAAGTCCATGCCGCCCGCGACGCAAATGATCACGTTCAGAAGAACGCCCGTCGTGATCACGGTAAGACCCATCAAAAGGTAAGCGAGCATCTTCTTGTTGAACGAACGGAAGAACTTGGGCCCGGCGATCAATCCGACTGCGGTGACGAACATAGCCGTACCGATATTGGATACAATGCCGAAAAGCGATTTAACAGAGTCGCTCCAAAAAGTGATCGTCTTGGATCCGACGGTGAAGGACGGTACGTTGGAAAAAAGTACGCCGACGAGCAAGGCGACCAAAAGGACGCCTGCCGTACCGAGCGAAATGCCTTTTATTTTAATAGCGCCGATCAAATAACCTATTGCGGCAATCGCAAAAATAAAGAAAAGCGTAGACAGGAGAGACCCCGTCACAGAACCGAGATAAGCCATTTTTGCCTCCCCTTCTTACATATCCTTTCTTCTGTAATCGGGAAGGATCTGCGGAGAAAGTTTTTGCGGGCGAATGCCGGCTTCTTCCAGTTCTTTCTCGAACGCGTCGACGTGCGCAAGGGTCAACTTGCCGACGGTGACTTCTTTGGCTCTTTCCGCGGCAAAGTGGCCCGCGTTACGGCCGAAGACGATAATATCGAGGAGCGAGTTACCCATCAAACGGTTACGTCCGTGGATTCCTCCGACGGCTTCGCCGGCGACGAACAGGTTTTTAACGCCCGCTTCGCCGTTTGCCGCGATGTCGATACCGCCGTTCTGATAATGAAGTGTCGGATAGACGAGAATAGGCTCCTTACGGATATCGATGCCGTACTTGCCGAACATACGATACATGGCGGGGATGCGCTTTTCGATGGTGCCCGGACCGCCGATAAGTTCTATCATCGGAGTGTCGAGCCATACGCCTTCGCCGTCCGTCGTTTTGATGCTGTTATGACGAACGCGACACTCTCTGATAATAGAAGAAGCGGTAACGTCGCGAGTCTCGAGAGAATACACAAAGGCCTTTCCTTCTTTATTAACGAGCTGCGCGCCCAAAGAACGGACTTTTTCGGTAACGAGCGCGCCGAAGATCTGGGTCGGCTCGGCAACGCCGGTGGGATGATACTGGAGCGTATCCGCATATAACAACTTAGCGCCGGCGCGATACGCAAGAACAAGACCGTCGGCCGTCGCGCCGTAGTGGTTACTGGTCGGGAAGCCCTGATAGTGCAGTCTGCCCGCGCCGCCGGTAGCAATAATGACCGTCTTGGCCTTGGCTACGGAAACCTCGCCCGTTTCCATATTGAGGAGGACTGCGC
Organism: uncultured Eubacteriales bacterium; assembly: GCA_902766325.1. Taxonomy (GTDB): domain Bacteria; phylum Bacillota; class Clostridia; order Christensenellales; family DTU072; genus CAG-1782. Next base: position 4,255 of record CACXDF010000103.1, read on the forward strand.
CGGCCGCATTGCCGTTTTCGTCCTTAACGATCTCGATCGCCGCAGTGAAGTCCACGATGGGGATCTCTCTGTTGAGCACTTCGTCGCGAAGAGTACGCATGATCTCCGCGCCGGAGTAGTCCTTACAGGCGTGCATACGCTTTCTGGAAGTGCCGCCGCCGTGGGTGGTGATCATATTTCCGTTTTCGTCCTTATCAAACATAACGCCGAGATCGGATAACCATTTGATAGCGTCCGGAGCCTCGTAAACGAGTTTTTTAAGAAGTTCCGGCTTGGCCGCGAAGTGTCCGCCGCCGAAAGCGTCAAGGTAATGGATTGCCGGACTGTCGTTCTCTTTATCGGCAGCCTGGATGCCGCCTTCCGCCATCATGGTATTGGCGTCGCCGATACGGAGTTTGGTGACCATCATAACGTTAGCGCCGTTCTTGTGCGCGGTGATCGCCGCGCTGGCGCCGGCTCCGCCGCCGCCGATAACGAGGACGTCTACGTCGTAAGCGGGATTATTCAGGTCGATATTCATATCGAGCACGCGAGACTTACCCTGTAAGAGTTCGGCAAGTTCGTGCAAGACCTTATCGCCTTTGTTGGGTCCGACGCGCAGATTTTCGTATGCGCTTTCGATATAGTCGGGATGGTTTTCTTTCAGAACGGCTTCTTTCTCTTCGGCCGACATACGGGGAAAAAGATTTTCATATCTTTCCTGTCTGGTGGCTTCCACCTTCTTCATGGATGCGATCTGTTCTTCGGTATACGTATACATTGTCGGTCACTCTCCTATTTTTCGATCTGTCTGTGATTATAGAGTTCTTTCATCTCGGCGATGGGCTTGCCCATAATGTCTTCCATCATCTTTTCCCATTCGCCGTTTTTGATCTCGGCCACTCTCTTTTCGAGGTGTCCGCATTCGGGCGCGATGTACTTGCCGTAAAGCCTGCGGGCGAGTTCGGCTACCTGCGGATGAGAAATGCCGGCGGGGCAACGAGACGAGCAAACGCCGCACATAACGCAGTCAAAGCTCTCTTCGGCGCACTTTTCGTATTCGCCGCGTTGCGCGTAAGCGATATATTGCATGACGTTAAGGCCCTGCGTGCATGCCTTGGTGCAAGCGTTACAGCCGATACAGGAGTAGATCTCCGGATAAAGTTGCATCATGATCTGCTCGGTCGGCTTGATCTTATTGATATCGTACACCTGCTTGACGAGGGGAAAGAACGGGAGGGTCGCTACGTACATTCCCTCTTCCACCTGCTGTTGACAGGCGAGACAGGTCTTTAATTCTTGCTTGCCCTTGATACGATAAATGGTGGCGCAAGCGCCGCAGAAACCGTTTCTGCAACCGCAACCGCGAACAAGCTGATATCCGGCGTATTCCATAGCCTTCATAATGGTCAGGCTTTCCGGAACGGAATATTTTTTTCCGAAGAAATAAACGTTCACTTTGTTTTCCATAATTATTCTCCTATATTAATACTCATCGGGTAATTCGTCCAATTCATCCATGCGGAAGACGGGACCGTCTTTACAAACGAACTTGTTGCCGACGTTGCACCTGCCGCACTTGCCGATACCGCACTTCATCCTGAGTTCCAGCGTGGTATATACTCTTTCTTTCTTGAAGCCCAATTCGAGCAGTCCCGCAAGCGTAAACTTGATCATAATGGGCGGGCCGCAAAGAACGGCCGTCATATTGGGATCGAGTCCCAGTTCTTTAACGTACGC
>CACXDF010000104.1 GCA_902766325.1 uncultured Eubacteriales bacterium
ATGCCTTTAACGTAGTCGACGTCGTATTGTTCGACCGCTCTGCGATAAAATTCGTCGTAGTTCTTACCCGGCGTACGGACGTCGATATAAAAAACGTGCACTTCGGTATCGGGATACTTTTCGCGGATGAGCATGGCGTGCTTAGCCGTGTACATACAGCAAATTTTGGAGCAGTAAGGCTTTCCGCAACCGGATACGTCGCGAGAGCCGACGCATTGGATAAAGGTAATGACTTTGGGATGAGTCTTATCGGAAGGACGGAGCAAAACGCCGCCGGTAGGACCCGCCGCGTTCATCAATCTTTCCAGTTCCAAAGAAGTAATAACGTCGGCGTTATCGCTGTAACCATACTCGTTAAAGGCGTCGATGTTGATGGGACGGAACCCGGTCGCCACGACGATGGCGCCGTATTGGCGCTCTATAAAGCTATCCTTCATGGTGTAGTCGATGGCGCCCGCGCCGCAGAACTTCTGACAGATACCGCACTTTCCCGTTTTCAATTTGATACATTGTTCGGGATCGATAACGGCAACGTTGGGGATAGCCTGTGCGAAAGGAATATGAATGGCGGTACGAGTGGTCAACTTCATATTGAACTCGTCCAATCCTTTCTTCGAGGGGCACTTGGTCATACATATCTTGCAACCGGTACACTTGGTCTCGTCGACGTATCTCGCTTTACGCTTGATCTTGACGGTGAAATTCCCCACGAATCCTTTGACGTCTTCCACTTCCGAATAAGACAGAATGTCGATCTTCTCGTTCTGCGCGCAATCGACCATCTTGGGAGTCAGGATGCAAGCCGAACAGTCGAGCGTGGGGAACGTCTTATCCAGTTGCGCCATACGACCGCCGATGGTCGCGTTCTTTTCCACGATGTCGACCGGATACCCCGCTTCGGCGATGTCGAGAGCGGCTTGGATACCGGCGATACCGCCGCCGATGACGAGAGCGCGTTTGATAACCGGGCTTTCTCCTTCGGTAAGCGGCGCGTTGAGCCGAACTTTGGCGATGGCGGTGCGGACGAGGATCAGCGCCTTTTCGGTGGCTTCTTCCTTGTCCTTATGGATCCAGGAACACTGTTCGCGCAGGTTGGCGATCTCCACCATATAGGGGTTGAGGCCGGCGCTTGCGGCGGCTTTCCTGAACGTGGCTTCGTGCATTCTCGGCGAACAAGAGCCGATGACGACGCCGGTAAGGGAATGCTCTTTAATGGCATTTTTTATCAATTGTTGTCCGTTTTCCGAACACATGTATTGGTAATCGGCGGAAAAGACGACGCCGGGCTCGGCTTTAATGGCCGCCGCCACCCGTTCTACGTCTACCGTCGCGGCGATGTTACTGCCGCACCAACAAATAAACACACCTATCCTTTGCATATTTTTCTCACTTTTTATTTTTTCTATTTATTGTATTTCCTGTACGCGCTGACAAGAAGTTGTTGCGGGACGGTCTCGTCCACGATGGGCGGAATATCTTCGGCCTTGACGCCGTTATTATCCTGCATCCGCACGAAAGTGGAACGAACGGCTTCTATTACGCCTTGCGGCGCGACGCCGCGGGGACAACGCTCCACGCAGGCCATACAGCTGAGGCAGTACCAAAAAGCCTTGCTCTCCATCAATTTATCGAGCTTGCCTTCCGCAAGATAGTTGACAAACTGATGAGGCTTGACGTCCATCTCTTTATACGCGGGGCACCTGCCGGAGCACTTTCCGCACTTCATGCACTTTTTGACGTCGGTGCCGGAAAGAAGTTTTATATTGTCGAGAATATCTTGCTTATTCATTCTTTCACCCCCAACGCTTCCGCGAGCAGTTCGGTAAAGTAAACTACGGGCATACCGCCGTTCTTTTGCAGGTTGTACAGACACAGCGGGCAAGCGGTCGTGAGCATTTCGGCTCCGTGATCCCGCGCGCTCTTAATAATGGCCGCGCTACGCGATTTAGGCAGGTCTTCGTTTTTCAAAGACACGTAGGCGCCGCAACATTCGTTTCTGAACGGGTATTTGACGGCTTCGCCGCCGATCGCCTTAATAAAGTCCTCGATGATCGAAGGATTTTCAGGATCGTCGAAGGCCATGACCTTGCCCGGACGAAGCAGAAGACATCCGTAGTACGCGCCGATTTTCTTGCCGATAGGCTTTTTTACCTTCTTTTCGATCTCGTCGAACCCGACGACGTCGCGGAGCATCTCCAGATAGTGTATAACTTCCGTTTCTCCGGCGTACGGGGTCTCGAGCGCAAGATAGTTATTGGCTTTGAAGCGGATATTCTCGTCTTCTTTCATGTCCGCGTTGACGCGCTTGATCACGTTATGGCAAGCCGAACAAAGGGTAAGCAACTTGCCGCCGTTATTCTTGGCGTAATCGAGGGCGCGGACAGCCGACAACTTCGTGGCGATCTCGTCGCGGGCGGTGGGATATACCGCGCCGCAACATTGCCAATCTTTGATTTCTTCCATCGTCACGCCGAGCGCTTCGGCGGAAAGACGGGCGTACTTGTCCAATTCTTTCGCTTTGGTCTTCAGCGTGCATCCGGGATAATAACTGATTTTCATTTCGCTTTTTCCTTATCTTTTGATACCGTTATTTCTTTTGATAGATCATCTGTTCGGGATGGAAAACTTCGTCGAACTTTTCGGCGGTCAAAAAGCCGAGTTCTACGCAGGCTTCTTTCAGAGACTTGTTTTCTTTATAAGCCTTCTTCGCCGTTTTGGCCGCGTTTTCATAGCCGATATAGGGGTTGAGCGCGGTGACGAGCATGAGCGAATTATAAAGGTTATTGCTCATTTTTTCCTTGTTGGCGGTGATGCCGACGGCGCAGTTGACATTGAAAGAAACGATGGACTCGGCCAAGAGTCTTGCGCTCTGCAGGAAGTTATAGATGCAAACGGGCATGAAGACGTTGAGTTCGAAGTTGCCCTGAGAAGCGGCCATACCGACGGCGACGTCGTTACCCATGACCTGAACGGCGACCATGGTGACCTGTTCGCATTGGGTGGGGTTAACCTTACCGGGCATGATGGAAGAACCGGGTTCGTTTTCCGGGATGAAGATCTCGCCGATACCCAGTCTCGGGCCGCTTGCGAGCCAACGCACGTCGTTGGCGATCTTCATCATATCGGCGGCGAGCGCCTTGAGAGCGCCGTGCGCGAAGACGATCTCGTCCTTGGAGGTAAGCGCGTGGAACTTATTGCCGGCGGTAACAAAGTCCTTACCGGTGATCTCGGATACGGCGGCGGCAACCTTTTCGTCAAAGCCGATGGGGGCGTTGAGTCCGGTGCCGACGGCGGTACCGCCGAGAGCCAGTTCTTTGAGCGGACCGACGGCGAGCTTAATGAGCTGGACGTCTCTTTCGAGAGAAGCGCGCCAACCGCTTATTTCCTGAGAGAAAGAAATGGGAGTCGCATCCTGAAGGTGGGTACGACCGCTCTTAACGATACCTTCGTTCTCTTTTTCGAGACGCTTGAAGGTGGCGATCAAAGTTTCCACCGCGGGAATGACCTTATCTTCCAACGCGAGCACCGCGCAAATGTGCATAGCCGTAGGGAAGGTGTCGTTACTGGACTGACTCATGTTGATGTCGTCGTTGGGATGACAGAGCTTTTTGCCGGCGAGTTCGTTACTGCGGTTTGCGATGACCTCGTTGGAGTTCATGTTGGACTGCGTTCCGCTACCCGTTTGCCATACGACGAGCGGAAAGTGCTCCATCAATTTACCGGCGATCACTTCGTCGCAAGCGGCGGAAATGACGGACAGTTTTTCGTCGGTCATTTTTTCGGGCTTGAGAGCATGATTGGCGATAGCGGCGGCCTTTTTCAGAATGCCGAAAGCATGCACGATCTCGGCCGGCATGGTTTCGATACCGACGCCGATCAAAAAGTTTTCATGGCTTCTTTCGGTCTGCGCTCCCCAATACTTGTCGGCGGGGACTTTGACTTCCCCCATAGAGTCGTGTTCGATACGATAGTTTTCCATATTTTTCTCCTTTCTTTTTCTTCGGGGCGAGTAAAAGTTGCCTTTTACCCTGTACTTTTTAGGGTTATTATACTATAAAAAAAAATCTTTGTATACTAAATAAAGGCCGTTTTGACATTTTATATCTTCCTTTTTAAGGAAAAATACAGGAAAAACGCGCCTTTGGGCCGCTATAACGAACTTAACTTGGTTTACTTATTGAAAAAAAAAGCGCCGTATGGTATACTGAGTTTATCAAATTTTAAGAGGAGCCTATGGAAAACAAACAAAAACTGACCGATCTTATTTCGGAATTTATCAAAACCGTTTCCATCCGACTGCCCGACGACGTGGAAAAGCGCATCAAAGAGCTGTCCGCATACGAAAAAGGCGGCTTGGGCAAGGATATGTACGGTTGCATTCTCGAGAACATCGAACTCGCAAAAAAGTACGGCCGTCCCCTTTGTCAGGACACCGGAGTACTGCAGTTCTTCGTCAAGGTGGGTACGAAGTTCCCGCTGATCGACAACGTAAAGGACTGTCTTATCGATGCGTCTTCTTACGCTACCCTGAATACGCCGCTCCGTCCGAACGTGGTAGAGCCGCTCGGCGAGCACAACACGGGTAACAACGTAGGATACGACGCGCCTTATATCGAATGGGAATTAGAACCGGGCGGCGACCAACTTTCCATCATGCTTTATATGGCCGGAGGCGGTTGTTCTTTGCCCGGCAGAAGTAAAGTTCTGATGCCTCTCGAAGGAGTGGAAGGGGTCAAAAAGTTCGTATACGATACCATCCTCGATTGGGGCGTAAACGCCTGTCCCCCGCTGCTTGTCGGTATCGGACTCGGCACTTGCGCCGCCACCAGCGCCATGCTTTCCAAAAAAGCTATTTTGCGTAAAATAGGTACCCATTGCACCAACGAAAGGGGTGCCAAACTGGAAAAAGAACTTCAAGAAGAATTGGATTCGATCGGCATCGCTCCGCTCGGATTCGGCGGCAAACACAGCGTTCTTGCGGTTCACGTAGAGTGCGCCGGACACCACCCCGCCACCTTAGGCGTCGGCATCACGACAGGCTGTTGGGCGACGCGCCGAGGCGAAGTCGTGATCGATAAAGATCTGAACGCGCGCTACACTATGCACACGGCTAAGGAGGGAGTATGAAAAAGATCATTACCACGCCGATCACGTACGATCAACTGAAAGACCTGACCGCAGGCGACACCGTCTATCTGACCGGAAAGCTGGCCACCTGCCGCGACGCCGGGCACAGAAGAGTCATTAAAGAAAATATCATGCCCGAGCATTTCGACTTCAACGGCGGCGCTATTTTCCACGCCGGCCCCATCGTCCGCACCAATCCGGACGGAACCTTCACTATGATTTCCATCGGCCCTACCACCAGTCGCAGAATGGAACCCGCCGAGGCGGAATTCATCGAGAAAACGGGCGTAAAGATGATCATCGGCAAAGGCGGCATGCTCGACAAAACGACCGAAGCCTGCAAAAAGTTCGGCGCCGTGCATTGCGCTTTTCCCGGCGGTTGCGCCATTATCGCAGCCGACAGAGTCAAGGACACCTACGGCGTAGAGTGGATGGACTTCGGCATGCCGGAAGCCTTGTGGGAAATGGACGTAGAAGAATTCGGCCCCCTCATCGTCTCCATCGACACCAAGGGCAACAACCTCTTCGAGAACAACAAGGTCGCTTTCTCCGACCGCGTCAAAAAATTGAAAGA
>CACXDF010000105.1 GCA_902766325.1 uncultured Eubacteriales bacterium
AGCGAATTGTACGTCACGTTCGACCTTGATAACGGCGACCTCGCGCTCATTCCGTCCAATACCGAACAAGGTATCGTCATGTCTCGCAAAACGAATAAGCTGTACGCTCGCGCCGATCTCGACTATATGAAGATGGCCTGGCTCAACAGCAACGGTCTTCTTTACGCCATCGTCATGCTCCTTAGCGTACGTACCTGGTTTATCTACGGCGCGGCTTGGATCGCTCTTATGATGCTCCTGGACGGCTGTATGCGCGGTATGATCGCAGACGAGAAAGAAAAGAAGGACGAGTTGTTCTTTAAAGGTAAAAAGCAACCCAAAGCCCGTAAGTACAACAGGACTTCGGTGCCTGTGGGGACTAACTTTATGGAGCCCTCCAAAGAAGAAAAGAGATTGAACGATATGCAAGAGTCGTTGGTCCGCGCCATTAAAGAATCGGGCGGGATCACCAGAAACGACGATTTGTTCTGATGTCTTTTAAAAAAAACAATCATTTTCGCCGTCCGTTTCGGGCGGCGATTTTTTTTGAAAAATCGTTCCGGGACGTTTTATTTTAAATATAAATCGACGCAAAGTCACGTTTAGAACGGAGAATACGCTTAAACAGGATATATCGAACGGTCGAAAGAAAATGTTTTTACAAAAAACATACAAAAAACGAAAAAAAAGGTATCCATTTAAAGAACGCTATGATATAATATATTTAAAGAGTGGTTTAAACCGAGTATAAGAAAAGGAGCGATTGTGTTATGTATGGTTTAGTCGGCGCGGCAAAGGCAGTGTGTAACGTGCAATGGGGTTATTTAACCATTATTTTGGTTTATTTGGCTTTTCTTTGCTATTGGATGTTTTTTAAGAAGCGCAAGGAGTTAGATCTTGTGATCTGCGCCGGAACGGCCATCTTTGTCTTGATCGGTTTTATTATGGCGTTTTTCGCAAAGTGTCCGCTATGTTGGATATTTATTATGATCGGACTTCTCATCCTCGATATTCTGTTCGGGTATTTCCTGTTTACGGAGTTGAAAGACAAAATATCTTTGTTAGCGGCTAAAATTCTTTCCGCCATGAAACGAGTCGAAAAGGAACCCGAGAAAGAAGAAAAGAAAGCCGAAAAGGTCGTCGTTCCCGCTCCCGTTAAAGAGGAAGAGCCGGTTTCGGAAGAAGAACCCGAAGAAGAAGTCGGCGCTACTTTAAAAGAAAGTTTTTCCATTATGGACGCGCTTGTTTCTCAGAGCAGGGTGACCAAAAAGTCTATTTGCGACTATCTTTCTGCGACGTACGGAGATAAGGTGATCCTCAATAATCGCCCCAACCGCACCAAAAACGATCGTCTGCCGATGGCCGATACGCATTACGCGGTCGTCAACGGTAAGAAGGTATGCTTCGTGTACGTTTATCAAAATGCGGCCGGCGGCGTGTTGCTTCTTGTCAAGACGACCAAAGACCACTATAAGCTCATCGCCGAAAAGCATTCCGGCGTCAAGCGCAGCGCCTTCCCCAGAAGAGGCGAGTGGTACAGTATCATCGTCGACGACACCTATTACGAACAGGAGATCTATAAGATCCTTTCCGACGCGTTTTCCATTGCTTCCGAAGAGGGATTTCAGCCCACCGATTGGGTCTTTGAAGTTGTCCATGAAGTTAAGTCGGGAGACGTAAATAAGTATATCAGTACCGACGCCGCGGAATCCATGCTCGAACAGGACAATCGCGTCGTGGACAAGACGAAGAAAGGTTTCGTCAATATCGACACGCTCAGTCAGTACTTTAACGACGGCGAGACGGTCACTCTCGAAGAAGTCAAAAAGCGCGTTCCGGGGTTCGATAAGAATATGACTTTCTGTAAGGTCCTTGCGCGCGGAAAGCTCGACAAAGCGCTTACCGTCGACCTTGACGACTACTCTATGGACGCGATCAAGATGATCCTCGTCACCGGCGGAAAGGTATTTACCCCGAAAAAATAACGCTATAATATCGTTTATGCCCTGCCTGCGCGGCAGGGTATAATTTTAGGAGTGTAAAAAAAATATTTGCTACTCCGTAGCGGATATGCTATAATATGTCAAAAGAAAATTTTTTTTGGAGGTATACCAAGTGCAATATACGTCAAAAGTAGAAAGCATGGTTTGTGTCAAGAAAGGCCCCAACCATGGTCCGGCGCCTATTCCCGAAGAAGGAAAGTGGGTGCAATCCAAAGAAATCGCCGATATCAGCGGTTTTACTCACGGTGTAGGTTGGTGCGCTCCCCAACAGGGCGCTTGCAAACTGACGCTCAACGTCAAAAACGGCATCATCGAAGAGGCTTTGGTAGAAACTCTCGGTTGTTCCGGTATGACCCATTCCGCGGCTATGGCTGCCGAAATTCTTCCCGGTAAGACCATTCTCGAGGCTCTCAATACCGACCTTGTTTGCGACGCCATCAATACCGCTATGAGAGAACTGTTTTTGCAGATCGTTTACGGCCGTTCTCAGTCCGCGTTCAGCGACGACGGTTTAAAAATCGGCGCCGGTCTCGAAGACCTCGGTAAAGGCCTCCGCAGTCAGATCGGTACTATGTACTCCACCAAGTCGAAGGGCGTCCGTTATCTGGAAATGGCGGAAGGTTACGTTACCAAATTGGCTTTGGATGCCGAAGGCGAAGTTATCGGTTACGAATTTATTCGTCTCGGACAGATGTTGGAAGCCATCACCCAAAAAGGTATGGATCCCGCGGAGGCTCTCAAGAAGTTCACCGGTACCTACGGTCGCTTCGCCGACGCCGCCAAGTACATCAACCCCAGACAGGACTAAGGAGGTAAATGCAACATGGTTACGTTTGAAGGTTAT
>CACXDF010000106.1 GCA_902766325.1 uncultured Eubacteriales bacterium
GTTTTTATTAAAACCCCCTCCCCAAACGGACAAGCCGTTTGCGGCCACTCCCCCTTTCTTCGCCCGCTTCGCGTGCTAAGGGTGCAAAACAAAAAACCGCCGAACTTTCGGCGGTTTTTGTTGTTGATAACGTTGTCTTTATTTCAACTTCTTCTTTTTTACGCTTCTTTCGATTAATTTTATGATCTCGACAAGAGGAATGATCGAAGCGGACAAGCCCATCGCGGTAAAGTATTCTGCCGCGCTGATGGTCTGGAAATCGAACAATCTTGCGAGGAACGGCACGTAAATAACCACGGTCGTAAGTGCGAGCGCGATCACGAAGGAGCCCCACAAGAAGAAGTTCTGCTTCTTCAATTTGAAGATGGAGCCGCGCTGACTGCGCATGTTGAGCGAGTGGAAAATTTCCGTCATGGACAGGGTCATAAAGGCCATCGTCATACCGTCCGCGCTGTCGGTGATCGCCCAGGTATGATATTCCATATAATGTCCGAGGAAGTAAGCAAAGAGGGTCAAAAGACCGATCAAAATGCCTTGATATGCGATGTCAACGCCGATACCGTTGGAGAATATACCTTCTTTTTTATCGCGCGGCGGCTTCATCATAGCGTCGGCTTCGTTGTCTTCCATGGCAAGAGACAACGCCGGCAGACTGTCGGTGATCAGGTTGATCCACAGTAGGTGCGTCGGTTTGAGAATGGTAAAGCCCATGATGCTGGCAATAAAGACGCCGAGCACTTCGGACAGGTTGCTGCCGAGTAAGAACTGGATCGCCTTGCAGATATTGCTGTAAATACGTCTGCCTTCGTCCACCGCGTTGACGATGGTCGCGAAGTTATCGTCGGCGAGGATCATATCGGCGACGTTTTTGGTGACGTCGGTACCCGTGATACCCATACCGATACCGATATCCGCGCTCTTGATACTGGGCGCGTCGTTGACGCCGTCGCCCGTCATGGCGGTCACCATACCGCGCGCCTTCCAGGCTTTGACGATACGCACTTTATGTTCGGGTTGAACACGCGCGTAGACGTTGAATTTTTCGATATTCGCAGCAAAAGTTTCGTCGTCCATCTCTTCGATCTCCGCGCCCGTTACGGCCCGTCCGCCCTCTTCCAGGATGCCGAGGCTCTTGGCGATGGCGACGGCGGTATCCTTATGGTCGCCGGTGATCATCACGACGCGAATGCCCGCTGCGTGGCAGCGATCCACGGCGTCCTTGACTTCCGGACGAATGGGATCGATCATACCGACGATACCGACAAAGATAAGATCTTTTTCCAAACTCTCCGCGCTGAAATCGGTGGGAGCGACGTCGTAGTCTTTATAGGCGCACGCAAGTACGCGAAGGGCCTCGTCCGCCATACGCTTGTTTTCGGCAAACAACGCTTGTACGTCTTCTTCGGTAATGGGTCTTACCCCTTCCGCCGTCAAAATGCGATCGCATCTGCCGATAATGACGTCGGTGGCGCCTTTGGTGTATTGAATGATCTTGCCTTCGTCGTTATGGACGGTGGACATCATCTTACGGCCGGAATCGAAAGGCGCCTCGCCGATACGCGGCGCTTTCTTTTTCAATTCGTTCTTGTCGAATTCGTTTTTATAGGCATAGTTGACCAAAGCGCATTCGGTCGGCTCGCCGATGGCGTTACCGTCTTCCAGTTCGGCGTCGGAGCAGAGCGCCATACCGACGGAAAGGAGCGCCTTGTCGGCCGTGTATTCGTCTACGACCGTCATTTTATTTTGGGTCAGCGTGCCCGTTTTATCCGAACAAATAATCTGGGTGCAACCGAGGGTCTCGACCGCGGTCATCTTACGAATGACGGCGTTCCGTTTCGACATCTTGGTAACGCCGATGGAAAGAACGATGGTAACGACCGCAGCTAAGCCTTCCGGTATAGCGGCGACGGCCAGAGATACGGCCACCATAAAGCTGTCGATGACGACGCCGACCGGTTCGGTCGTGAGCGTTTTGTGCGTCCACGCTTGGATGAGTTCCACACCGAAGATGACGACGCAGATACCGATAATAAGGTAAGTAAGGATCTTGCTGAGCTGACCGAGCTTGATCTGCAAAGGCGTTTGTTCTTTTTCCGCTTTGGCAAGGACGGCGGCGATCTTACCCATTTCCGTCTTCATGCCGGTGCCGGTAATAACGGTCGAGCCTCTGCCGTAAACGACGGTGCTGCCCATATAGACCATGTTTTTACGGTCGCCGAGCGGAATATCCGTCGCCGTCCCGAGGTCGATCTTATCGGCGTGCTTGTTGACGGGGACCGATTCTCCGGTGAGCGCGGCTTCTTCGATCTTCATCGAGGCGCTTTCCAATATTCTGCCGTCCGCGGGTACGGAATCGCCCGCTTCAAGCAAAACGACGTCGCCGACTACCAGGTCTTCGCTCTTGACGTGCTCTATTTTGCCGTCGCGTAGCACCTTGCTCGTTGCGGCGGTCATTTCTTTCAGCGCGGCGATGGCTTGTTCCGCCTTGCTCTCCTGAATAACGCCGAGTACGGAGTTGAGGATGACGACGAACAGAATGACGAACACGTCGGTAAAACTTTCGTGCGCGCCGCTGTGTACGTTATTGTAAATAGTGATGCCGGCGCTTACGGCGGCGGCGACGAGAAGCATAATGATCATCGGATCGGCAAATTGCGACAAAAACTTAACGATGAAACTCGTCTTTTTGCCTTCTGCAAGTTTATTTTTGCCGTCGCGCGCTTCTCTTTCCGCGGCTTCCGCGCTCGTCAGGCCTTTTTCGGTGGCCTTGACTTCTTCCAGTACATCTTCTTTGCTTCTCAGATATTCTTTCATAAACACTCCTACAAAACAAAATTTTTCGACTGTATTTTATTATTTAGCAATCAGTCTGTCGACTCCCTTCTTCGTTACGACGCGAATAGGAGGCTCCAGGTCGAACGAGCGCACCGAAAATTCGGCGGGCATGGTCCATTTTTCTCCGTCGGCGCAAAAATTATAGTCTTTGTCCGTTTTGACGGTCATTTCCGAAAACTCCTTGAAAATCATCTTCTTGGAAGCATAAGGCTTTTTAAAGCCGATAAAAAAGGCCCTGAAAAAGCTGAAAAACATCTCGGCCAGGCCGAAAAATCCGTTGAAACGGGGTGCCTTGACCAATAAAAGATGCATTTTTTTATCATTCGGGCAGAACAACTTATTGAAGTGCAGCCCAAAGCACTGCGGCGAGTCGAGCGCCATCATCAAAGAATACTGTCCGTCGTACTTTTGTCCGTCGCAGTCTATTTGAGCATTGACGCGCCACACTTTTAGTTGTTTGAAGGCGTTGACGATATATGCGAAAGCCTTGTATTTTTGTTTAAAATCATTATCTACGGCGTAGCCTAAGGGAGTAAAAGTGCCCGTTGCCAAAACGTAAGAAAAAATCTTATCCGCGGCTTCTCCGCAGTCTTCTATCAAAAAGTCGCCCGTACCGTCTTTATCGCGTTTGGACGTCTCGTTCAACGTCCCGCAAGGACAATATATTATTTCGGTATTCTTGCCTTTATATCGATTGATCATGCGACTGAACGTACCGTCTCCGCCGCAAACGACGATCCTGTCCGCGGGGCGGAATTTAAAAGGATGCTCCGACGTCATATGAAAGATCTCGACGTCGTAACCTTCGCCGAAAGCCGTCGCCAACTTCTTTTCGTCGATCTCTCTATAGCTACCGCTCATGTCGTTGATAACGATGATACAGCTTTTACCCATTTTTCCTCGCAAAAAACAATACAACTAAGAATATCATATTCATATGTAAAGTGTCAAGTTAAATAACGTCCGCAGGCCTCTATTTGCGCATAAGAATAACCTTTTTCACTCATACTGCATACTATGATCACGGATATGGAAGACAGATGCATCTGTTGCGGGGCGATCGTTCCCGAAGGGCGAATGATCTGCCCGGATTGTATAGAGAAATATTATCCCGAAGAATAACTTTTTTTCGTTTTTTTTGCGTTTTTCGATTGTTTTCGCATTCTTCTCTATAAAAAGTGTTGCCATTTTCACAAAAAAGTGATACTATCGTTTTACTATATCAGTTATTTTGGGGTCGATAACCTATGACGAAAAAACACGCGTTCCGTTCTTTAACAAAAAGCGCAAAAGCGCTCCTTGTCGACTTTGCTATACTCGTCGCCGTATCGGACCTCTTTTTGTTCCTGTTCGACTTGATCTTTCCGGTAGCTTTCGGGTGGCGTCACTACGTCGCTCTGCCCGGATACTTCATCACTTTTTACTTTATTCTCTCTTTCGCTACCAACCAGTATCGGCTGATGTGGGA
>CACXDF010000107.1 GCA_902766325.1 uncultured Eubacteriales bacterium
CAAAGCGTACACCCTTTATCGTGATTTGAGGGGTGACAGGGACATTTTGTGTCGGTACAGGTACAAAACGGAACGTTACTTCTTTTGTTGTCTTTATCCATGATCGGAAGTCCTTTTTGAAATCGATTTCAGTATAACATACCGCGCCGAAAAAGACAATACGGGCGTGCTCTTATATTTTTCCGAATATAATAAAAAAAATATAGCATTTTAATAATCATTATGATAGAATAAGAATCAAGAGAGAAAAAAAAGGAACGGATGGATCCATATGAAAAAAATTATACGTTTTTTTTCGCGTGTTTTCGGCTTTGAAAAACTAAGTAAATACGAAAAAGACTATTTACACGACTCCAATATCCGCAGCAGCCGTTATATGGGGTTTATCGTCGTTTTATTGGAAGCGTGGATGCTGATAAGGCAAATCTACTCCAAGATCGTCCCAAAGCTCCAAGCGGGAGGCGACTTTTCGGAGCTGTTTATTAAGTACACTTCCAAATATTGGCTGTTCTTATTGATCGGCCTCGGTCTGATGCTCTTTTGTCTGTTCTATCAACGAGACAAAAAGCTGTCGAAAAGCAAGTTCATCGCTTTGCTTTCGATCGGTTCGGCCGAAATGTTATATACGGCGATGTTGAGTCAAGAGGCCTTTACGCAGCCGTCCGCGACCATCACGCCGATCATGGCGAACATCATGAACGCCATGTTGATCGTCATATACGCGCTTTTATTCATCATCGGCGCGTCGATCGTCACCTATGCCCTGTTTAAGTACTTAAAAAACAAAAACGTCGTCGTGCTGGAGCACGTCGCCATTATTTCGTTCACGCTGATATGCCTTGCGTTCGGGGTGTACGTCTCTTACAGCGACTTTTGGGGCGGAAAAGAGATCATATGCTTTTTGACGATGGTCATTTACGTCGGGTGTCTGCTTATTTACAGGCCGTACGTTACCGTCCTCGTCCTCGGCGCCAGCTTTTTGGGCTTCTATCACGTTCTGCTCACCTTTCAAGAAGGCGGCACGTTCAAAGCGCAGGAGATCGTGATAAACGGCGCAATGCAAAAGATCATTTCCGGCGACGCAGTGAATTATATCACATTCTTTATTTCTCTCGCGACGATCTGTTTTGCCATTTATCACGGGCGTTTAAGCGAAGCGCGAAAAGCGAAAGCGCTTGAAAAGAGCGCCAAAGAGGACGCGCTGACCGGGCTGTTCAACTATAATAATTTTACGAAACTCGCCCGGGATAAAGTCCGAGACGTCAAAGACGGTTTTAACGAAAACGTCTTCCTGTTTATCGACGTCCACAACTTTAAAGCCTTTAACGATCAAAGAGGATTCGAGGAGGGCGATAAGTTCTTAACGACCATCGCCGGGTACCTTTCCGATATATTTCGGGATTCCTTATGCGCAAGACAGGCTGACGATCATTTCGTCGTTTTCACTAAAGCGAACGACCTGCAAGAACGGTTAAGCACCCTGAACGATCTCGTTCGCGGCTATGACGACGAGATCCTGCTCGGCATCAACTGCGGCGTTTATCGCCTGAGCGGTAATAATGAAGACCCGCGCCTTGCTATCGACAGAGCACGTTACGCCGCGCATACGATCAAAAACCGTTTCCAGACCATTTATATCGAATACGACAAGACGATGAGCGAGGCCTTCCGTAAGCGGTTATACGTCATCAACAACATCGACAACGCCGTCAACAACGGCTGGATCGTGCCCTTCTATCAACCCGTCGTATGGTCGGACAGTAAAAAGATGTGCGGATGCGAAGCGCTTGCGCGCTGGAAGGACCCCGTGTACGGTCAACTCTTTCCCAACGAGTTTATTCCCGTGCTCGAGGAGTATCGTTTGATCCATAAACTGGATAAGGCGATCTTCGAGTCGGTGTGCAGAGATCTGCGCGAAGCTATGGATGCCGGCAGATCGGTCGTACCGATATCGCTCAACTTCTCGAGACTGGATTTCGAGTTGATGGACGCCGTGACCGAACTGGAAAGCCTGGTAAAAAAGTATAATATCTCGCGGGATCTTATCCACGTCGAAGTGACGGAAAGCGCCCTCACCGATAATCTCTCCATTCTCAGCGACGCGATGGATCGCTTTAAAGAACTCGGTTATTCATTATGGCTGGACGACTTCGGGAGCGGCTATTCCTCGCTCAACGTCCTGAAAGACTACCATTTCGACGTCGTCAAGATCGATATGCGCTTCTTGTCCAATCTCGAAAGCAGCGAAAAAGCGCGTACGCTCCTCGACTGCATCATCAAAATGGCCAACCGCATCAATATGCTCACGTTGACCGAAGGCGTAGAAACAAAAGCGCAAGCCGACTTTCTCCATCAGATCGGTTGCGATCGCCTCCAGGGCTATCTTTTCGGAAAACCCATCCCGAAATCCGACCTGCTCGATCGCGTCATCAACGGAGAGCTGCTCGTATCGGATAAATATCTGTAAATTATTCATACGTCATTTGTTTTATCAAACAAAGATCGGCGGTTGATCCGCCGATCTTGTTTTTATATGATTTACAGAGCGGTCAAACAGGAGCCGATGGGCCCGTCGATCGCCTCGATCATGACGAGTTTCGACGCGTCATAAGTTCCCGTGAAGTTATGCCACGTTCGCCGGTCGAACGCCTGAAAGTCGTTTTATCCTCTTGCATTCAAAAACGCTTTAGGGGTTCCGATTGTTGTTTTTCGGGGCTCTATATAGCCAATTATAATTCTTATTGCTATTTCTTTTTGCGCTTTCCGGCAATAGTAGTCGCAAAAAGCAAAAACGCCGTGACGCAAAGTATGAGTCCGACGACCAATTGACTGTAGCCGATACGAAATCCCTCGTTGATAAGAAAAGAAAGCCCGAGACTGCACATAGCGGCGCCTCCTATCGCGAACCAAACAAGACGGGACTTCCCTCCTTGTTTCAACAAAAAACGGCAAACGAAGCCGTCGACGAACATCAGCGCGCCGAGTATCTCCATAACGAACGGGATCAAAAGTACGATCAGATTGGAGAGATCATGCGTACAAAAAGCTATGCCTACGGCGATCGTAACGCCGTTGATAACACCCATAATGCTGAACAGAGGTCGGCGGGTCACACCCATAACGATGAGGTTTATAAAGCCGTAAACGCATAAAATAACGCCCAATGTGATACTCACCGCCGCGCTGACGCCGCAGCAAAACAGAATGCCCGTGGCAAGCGCAAGAACGGAAACGAGAATCTTCTCGATAAACGAGGTCATTATTTCTTTTCCACTGACGGCGTTCTTGTCCTCTTCTTCCGTACCGCACGCAACTTCCTCAATTTCCGCATATTCCGTTTTACCCATCATTTTATCTATAATGGGCCGAAGATATTCGCTGATGACCTTAAAACCGTTTTTGTTCGGGTGCAGCCCGTCGTCGGTATATTGCGGGTCAAACTCCTCGTCGCCCGACGTCAGCACCGAATATACGTCGGCAAAGTCGAACCCGAGCGACAAAGTCAATTCTTTCAAGTTTTCGTTAATGGCTTGGATGTGTCCGTGTCCGAATTTATAACGATTATGAAAAGAGACGTCGGATATC
>CACXDF010000108.1 GCA_902766325.1 uncultured Eubacteriales bacterium
CAATATGCAACTTTGGGAGCATCTGATCCCGCGGCCGCGCAACAATACGCGTTCGGCAAGTTCTTGTCTTACGGTGCAATGGCCGCTGACGGCAGCACCGGAATGGGCGTTTATTTGTCCGTAATGCCGAAATAATCGAAATAGTCTATCTGTTTCATCATTTGAAAAGGACAGGAAAAATCCTGTCCTTTTCTTTTATTATAATATTATGTAAAAATAGTTTTGAATGGCTTCGTTCGGTATTGCATTGACGGTGGATGTATGATAAAATAGTATAAGTACCGATTTGGTAAAAGGAGTTTTTATTATGGACAAGAAATTGGTTATGCAACCGATATTTTTTAAAGAAAACCGCGTATTCCGCGTATATCTCGGCGGAAAGGGCTTCGAGCCGTTCAACAGCGAAATGAAAGGGGACAGTATGTTCCCGGAAGAATGGGTGGCAAGTAAAGTAAAAGCCATCAATCCGAAGTATTTCGGTCCGCGCGACGGCGTATCCGTGGTCGAGGGAACGGACCTCTTTTTCGACGATCTGCTTAACGACTATCCGGAAGAACTGCTCGGCGGCAGAAAGTACGACTGCCTCGTTAAGTTCCTCGACAGTCAGATCCGTTTGCCCGTACAGGTACACCCGACAAAGGCTTTTTCTCGCGAGTATTTCCACAGCGAATACGGTAAGACGGAAGCGTGGCTCGTCGTAGGTACCCGTCCCGGCGCCAAGATCTACTTTGGCTTTAAAGATAAGATCGATATCAACACGCTGTCCGAGCTGGAAGAAAGGAGCGAAAACGAACGCGATATCATGTCATCGATCCTCGGCGAGGTCGACGCCAAAGTGGGCGATATGTACATTATTACCGCGGGTCTTATCCACGCCATCGGCGCGGGATGCACTATCATCGAAGTGCAAGAGCCGACCGACTTTACCATTCAGCCGGAAAGATGGTGCGGTGATTACCACATCTCTTATGAAGAAGAATATATCGGCCTGGATAAAATGACGGCCTTAAAGTGCTTTAATTTCGATCTTTACGGCAAGAAGGCTCTGGACGTCGCGCGTATCTCTCCCAAGGTCGTACGCGACGATGGCAAGGTCAAGATCGAAAATCTGATCACCTACGACGATACGCCTTGCTTTGCCGAAAACAGATATACGCTTACCGGCGGTTCGTACACGATGACCTACGGCCCGTCCGTATGGATCCTTTTGGAAGGCGAGGCTACCATTACCGGCGACGGATACGAACGCAAGATGATCAAGGGCGACTACTTCTATCTCCCGTATGCCGCCGAAAATAAGTTCACGCTTACGTCCGATAACGCGACGTTCGTCGAATGTCTGCCCAGTAAACAATAATAAATAGGAGAAAAACATGGCTGCGTCGCAAAGAATGATCTTAGATCCGCGATTTATGGGAAAACTGCATAGCATCCGAAAAAAGTGCTATACAAAAATATGCTCATTAAATGTATCTTACGCTACAAATCCGGAGCCGTTTTTGCCCGGTCAAGGCGATTATAAAACGGCGAAAAAGTTTGATATTTGGTCTAAGCCGCATTCTTTTACGTGCGCGCAATTTCATGTGACCGGCAGCGTGCCGGATGGGTACGATCCGAAAGAATTGGGTATTATTTTTAATATTTCGGGCGAAGGTCAAATGTATGACAATGAGGGCGTGCCGTCGATCGGAATGACCAGTAAGTTCACCGGACTGTGCAACGTTTTGCAGGCTCACCCGGCGAAGACGCTCGTTCCGCTCGATAAGGTATCGGACGGAAAGGAGATCGACTTCATTATGGACGCCGGTTATAACGGTCTGCGTTGCCTCGGCGTCGTCTTTTCGGTCGATTTGGTAAAAATCAATCAAGAAATGAAAGATTTTTACTACGACTATTTATTCTGCGCTTATATCTATCAGGCCTATAAGTACCCGGAAGCAAAAAAGATTTTGCACGACGCGTACGCTTTTTTCAGTAAAGGCGATATTGCTTCCGCAAGAAATATTTTGGTTCCTTACATTCGCACTTATAAAGGCGTTGACGCGGAATTTTACGTCGTCGGACACTCGCACCTTGATCTTGTTTGGTTGTGGCCTAAGCGCGAGACCATGCGTAAAAGCGCAAGGACTTTTTCTAACCAGCTTTATAACATGGAAAAGTATCCCGGTTTTGTGTACGGCGCAAGCCAGCCGCAACAGTTTGAGTGGATCAAAGAACAGCATCCCGGGCTTTTCGAAAAATTAAAAGAGGCCTATAAGAGTGGGCAATTGGAATTACAGGGCGCACTTTGGGTGGAGTCGGATACCAATCTTGCCGGAGGCGAAGCGCTTATTCGTCAAATCAAGTACGGACAGAAATTCTGGAAGGAGAACTTCGGCTTTACGTCCGACGTTTGTTGGCTCCCGGACGTTTTCGGGTATAACGGCAATCTGCCGCAGATCCTGTCTAAGTCAGGCGTCCATAACTTCATGACCATCAAACTCAGTTGGAACAACGTTAATAAATTTCCGTATCACACTTTCAGGTGGCTGGGGATTGATGGGAGCGAAGTGCTTGTGCATATGCCCCCGTCCGGTAATTACGTCGGCGACGGTACGCCCGCTTGCTTTGAAGAAGCAGACCGACTCAACACCGAAAAGAACGTTAAAAAGATCTTGTTCGAATTCGGCGTCGGAGACGGCGGCGGCGGCCCTAACGAACTGCAACTGGAAATGGTAAAGCGCGAGACGGAAAAGGAAAAACCGAACGTCAAATTTGCTTCTTCCGAGCAGTTTTTTAAAGATCTGCGCGCGGAAAACTACGACCTGCCTTCTTATCAGGGCGAATTGTACCTGGAAAAGCATCAAGGAACGTACACGACGCAGGGCAAAATGAAAAAGTATAACAGAAAACTGGAGTACCTTCTTGCCACTTGCGAATCGGTATGGTCGCGCGTTTACTTAAAAACGGGCGAATATCCGGATGAAAAGATCGAGAGGATCTGGAAAGATATGCTTTTTTATCAATTCCACGACTCTTTGCCGGGTTCTTCGATCGGAAGAGTATATAAAGAAGGCAACGCTCATCAGGAACAGCTGATAGAAGAAGTCAATAAGTTGATCGAAGAGGGTATAAGCAGGCTCGACGGCGAGCCGGCCGTATTCAATCCCGCTCCGGTACCTTTTGAGGGAGCGTTTTTGGACGGCGATAACTGTTACTATCTTTCCGCGCCCGCTTTCGGTACGGCTAAAGCTCAACCGATCACGACGCCGAATAAGGAACTTAAAATCGGCATTCATCAATTGGAAAACGATTGCGTCAAACTTGCGTTTGAGAACGACGGCAGCTTTTTATTGTTCGATAAAAAACAGAATAAACCTTACGGCAGATATAATCAGATGAAAATTTATTGCGACCCGCGTATTTTCTTTAACGCGTGGGAGATCGCGCCGTGGTATAAGTACCTACCGCGCTATTCTTTGCGTGTTATCAGCGTAGAAAACAAGATCGTCGGAGACGCTCTTATCCGTACGCAGGTGCTTAAATTCGGACGCTCGTCCGTAAAGCAAAAAATCACGATTTTTGCCGGAAATCCGGAAATAAAGATCGAAAACGTAGCCGTTCTGAATCGTCGTCATCATCAGCTCCGTTGCGACAGCAAGCCGCTTGTTTATGCCGATAACGTAACGTGCGATATCCAATACGGTAATATCAAACGTCCGACCACGAACGGCAATTCTGTCGATAAAGCCAAGTTCGAGATATGTTCTCATAAGTATATCGATCTCAATAACGGACAAAGCGGTATCGCTTATATGACCGATTGTAAGTACGGAAGTAAAGTTAAAAACGGCAAAGTCAGCCTGACTCTCGTACGCAATCCGATTTATCCCGATCCGAAAGCCGATCGCGGCGAACAGTCTTTTACCATCGCTATCTACCCGTATGCGGGCGAATTCGCTTCGTCGGAAGTGGTAAAGCGTTCTTACCAACTGAATATCCCGTTGAGAGCTGCCTCAAAGACTGTCAAACCGCTTTTCGATCTGCATGGTAACGTCATTTGCGAACTGTCCAAAAAGGGTGACGAAGACGGTACGATCGCTTTCCGCCTTTACGAACCGCACGGGCAATCCGTTAATGCAAAATTCATTCCGAAATTTAAGTATTCTGTAGCCTATGATACTGATTTGCAAGAAAATAATAAGTGTGAAGTTAATCTGAATAATTTAGTATTTTCTCCGTTCGAAATAAAAACGATCGTCTTTAAAGTAAAATAAAGAATTGTTTATTAAAACGTTAAAGCCGTCGAAAAAACGACGGCTTTTTCATTTTTGTTTTAAGAATTCTTCCGGGTCGAGAGGCTCGCAGATCATCGTTTTGTAATCGGTATACGTGACGAGTCCGGGGAGGGAAGAGGGTATTTTTTTGACGAATTTTTTTTGCGTATAATCGACTTCGACTTTAGGAGAGGTCTTTGCGTCGCTGAGGAAGGCGGCGATCCTGCAACAGATAAGAAGGGTCTCTTCGTCCGGAGTGCCTTTAATTATAACGTGCGTTCCGTGATGTTTTTTCGCGTGCACCCATGTGTCGGTCGGGGCGGCGTACGTAAAGGTGACCTGTGCGTTCTGGACGTTGTTCTTTCCGTAATATACGTCGAAACCGTTGATGGTAAGGTGAGTCGGCGCGCTCGGCTTCGTGCGTTGTTTTGGCGCGCCTTTTCGTACGTATCCGCCGAGTTTGTTTAATTCTTCCAAGATTTCGTCGAATTCGCTTTTTAACGAGCAACTTTCTATCGCGACGGCGATGGAACCGAGGTATTCTTTTTGCGGATAAAGCGTGGCGAGTTGTTCGTTTGCCGAGTCTTTGGCTCGTTTTAATTTGTTATATTTTTTGAAGTATTCCTGAGCGTTTCTTGCGGGCGAAAGGGTGGGGTCGAGAGCAATGCTCGTATCTTTGTTTTCGTAGTAATCGAAACATTTCAGTTCTTCGTCTCCCGGTTTTATC
>CACXDF010000109.1 GCA_902766325.1 uncultured Eubacteriales bacterium
AGCGGAGATTCTTTCGACGGTTATATCGAGCAATGGGAAGACAAGAGGGACGATGACGACGAGATCGAAGATCAGACCGTTCTTCTTGCCGGCGAGTACATGGATTATTACGTTAAGGCAGAAGCCTTTGACGAATACGCCTCGTATATCGAAAAGACGATGGCCATCTTCACGGACGCTTCTCAACGCGCCCGCGCCGATTCGGAAAACATGACCACGACGCAGATCGAAAGCCTTGCGTTTGATTACTTGCGTCAGAATTCGTCTTTGTCCAAAGAGGACAGCGATCACTTTGCTACCGTTCTGAATACCTATCTTGCGCAGTATCCCAACAGCGTACGCGCGGGGAGCGCGGCGTGGACTTCCGTTTATCGCGAATACAGCGGTTATTATTCTACCATCCTGGACGCGATGCGTTACGTCAACACGATCGCCGTCGACGTCTACGAATCTGAAGTAAAGATCTTTAAGCTGACCGATAATAATCGTTATACGACCGCCGATTACTTTGACAATAACTACACCGCGATCTGGAAGACGGTCGCTTGGGAATATATGGAAGTATTCGGTTCCGAGATGGAAAATATTCTTTCCGGGTATCTTTCCAAACTGATGAAAGCGCGTATGCAGAACGCCCGTAACGTCATCAGTATATCCAATATCAAGGTTTACGCCTGGAACAATTATGTCAGAGACGTGAAAAACGTGACGAAGAACGGCGAAGTAAACGGCATTTTGCTCCGCAGAAGTTCTACATATACGCAATCGACGGACAGCGACGGCAATCCCGTCTTTACGGCGCAAAGCGTAACGGACGCGTCCGGAATGTACGTATGGACCGGTCCGGAAAACATAAAGGAAATCGCCGACAGTTGGTATTCTCGCTTGGTCGGACCGGAGGACAGCTACTACAGAAAGGCCGTCTCCGAATTGCCTCAATTATTTGTCGATACCGCCAACGGCGAAGGCGTCCTCGAAGCGGCGCTCCTACACGAAGGTAATATCGTCAGCCTCGACTTAAAGATCGCCAACTTCGATCTCCGTCTGAATTTTGTTAAAGCGGGAATTTCTTTTGCCGAATCGGCCAGTACGCTTTCTCGCGTCAAGTACGGTATCGAAACGGATATGTCCGGTATCAACAAACAAACGGAAGTGATCGTACCGATTGCCGACTACCTTGAAGAAAGAGAAGAAGAACTGAAAGCAAGCAGCGGCAGAGACGCCGGATTTATTGAATTCGACAGTAATTTCGGATATGTGTACGCCGGGTTGGAATTGTATTTCTCGCTGGAAGGCGACGAAGACACCACTTTCGATATGGGCAACCTGATTCAGACCGTCATGAATAACTTCGATCTCGAATTGTCCGTCGGAGGATACGGCCTGACCGTCGATATCCTGATCGACATCCTGCAACAGATCAGTAATAGCTATTGTTTGACGGTCGAAGCGCGCGTAAACGTGTTCGACATCATGAGCAGTCTGGAAAAAGGTCTTTCGACTATCGACTTCTCGCTGACGCTCAATCCGCTAAAAAATAACGTTCCCGATCGCAGCGACACCGTATTCCAGATCGTTTTGGGATCCATGGGCGACGGAGATAGCTTCGTGTACGTTGATTTCTCGCGGTTCAATATTCAAAAACTGTATATAAAAGACGCAATCGCGTACGTGCGCGAACTGCTCAGCGCATCTAATCTCGCGCCCGATTTCTTTGATCCGCGTTGCGAGACTTCTCTCTTCGGCGTATTGGAAGACGCCTATCTGTTCTCGGTCGTTTATGATACGAAGACGGCGGAAAACGGTCCCCAAAATGCATCCGCAGCCGGTCTCGAAACGGTAGACCTGCCTATTATGCTCGAAGATCGCGGCATCTCCACTACCATCGGAAGTTTGGCGATCTATACCTTCCTCGATATGCTCAACATGACCGCTCTGCAAGACTTTATGGGAGCGGCCGGAGAATTAAGCATCGACGTGGCCGTATTCAGCTTGCCTGCCGGCTATAAAACGGAAAACGGATTCAAAGACAGCGACCGTGACCTTATTCGCGTCGGATTTTCGTATGACTCTTTGGATGAGAACGGCGTTACGAGCGGTATGGGTATTATGGCGGACTTCTCCGTGCATACCATTCAACTGAGTTTGGATCAAAATCAGTATATCCTCGGCGCAAAGAGCGCGGACAGCCTGGAAAGCGCTCTTGGACTTGCTCGAGACGACAACGGAGAGTTGGTCGATCCGGTAAAGGTCAATCCGGACGGCTCTCCCGTTAAGTTATCCGTTGCCGAGATCGACAAGACGTTACCCAATATCGTCTTCAGGACCACCGTTTACATTCGGATGGACGCTCACCGGGTAGACGGAGCGGAACTCAATCGTTCTCCGATCTCCGACTTCCTGAATAAGATCAACGACGGGCTGGCATCCATTCTCGGTAGCCTTATGCTATACGTTACGGACGATCAGGCCGTTACGTTCGCTCTCGATATCGCCGCCGATATCGAATTAGGCACCGGCGAAGATAACGATTATTTATCGCATATTATCGAAGGTTCTATCATTCGGATCAATTTACGCGTTTGGCATACCGTTGGCTCTACGACCGAAGAACAACAGAAGGTCTGGGCGACCATCACGTATCAGAACGGGCATTTGTATATAGACGCCACGCCGCTGCATATCAATAAATTGGTGTTGCGCGATGCGTCCGATCTTGTTTTCCCCGATAACGAGGAGACGAGAAACGCTTGGACGAATATCGGCGAAGAAGTCAAGAACGCGGCGGGCGGAGCGCGCGTAGGCATCGAAGCCGGCGTCAACTGGAAAAGGACCGGTCTGTACGCCGTGGCGCAAAAGAGCGCCATTGCCGCTCTCTTGAATATCTTCGGGCTGGGCGGCTTCGATATTTTCAACGAGATCGGATTGGAGATGTATATCGAAGCCAATACCTTCCGGGACGAGCTCGACGATAATTACGACCCGTTCAACGTAGGCAATGCCGAAGTCCTCAGTTTTGCGGTCGGTTTTGCCGCGGCTATGGGCGAAGCGTTGAATACCGGCAAGAACATCAGTTCTTCTTTCTTGAAAGAAAACGCCGCCGGCCTCGGATTGAACGTCGGCATCAAGAACTTCTTCGTCGGGTTCAGAAACTTCGAAGATTGGTCGGTAGCCGGCGTTGACGAATACATTTCCATCGCCAACGTCAACACGTTGCAATTGTCTACGCAATTCACGCTCGGCCTTTCCGATAAAGAAGGTCGATTCGAAGTCAAAGACCTCATCGCGCAGTTGATAGGCGCGCAGCCGTTTGGTTTGCAAAAGGCATTGGCTCCCGTCATCGATATCCTTAACGAGGACGACGCGACGCTTATTCTGGACGTCAAACTCAGAGTCGGGACCGATTTCAGCAGGTTGATGGACGAATTGCAAGCGCAGATCTTTATTTCGGTGGTAGCAAACGGAACGAAAAAGGATAACGTTATTATCCTGTCCTATATTCGCGGCGATCTCTTCATCGATATGTCGGGTCTCAACACGTCTCTCGGCAAAGTCCGTATTTCCAACCTGATGGGCAAGATCGCGTCTTTGACCGGGACTCCCGCCGCCGCGGCGAAAGCAGGCGTAACGGAAGAAATGTATAATTCGATCAAGTCTTATATAGAAATGTTGCCGGGCAACGCGGCCACGCAGGTCGTATCTCAAACGGAGATACTGAACGCTATCATCAATTTGCGTCTCCAAGCCGTCGAAGGCCTCGCTTTGGAAGTCCTTTACGGGTCGGTCTATACGGCGATGAAGTATTTCGTCAGCCCGGAACTTGCCGATACGATGGCTATCATCGCCACTTTCAGCAATCCGTCCTTACAACTCGGCGTCGACTATTCCGTCGATATCGCCGTCAAATTGAATATTCCGTCCACCATCTACAACGACGAAGAATATCGTGAATTGAAAAACTGGTCGAGCGCCGCGCAAAACTATTTCGGTTATACGGGGCAAAAGACGATGCTGTACGAATTGTACGACAACGCTTCCGTATCGACCGAATCGATCCTGTACGGAACCGAATACGTTTCTTATCCGAAAGCGACGAACGTATACGGATACTCCACCGAAGTTTTGCGCGACAGTATTCTCCTTGATTATTTCGATGAGATATTGTATGAGCTCATCCGAAATTACGGCGATACCGCTACCGACGTCGAACAACTGAAAAACAGTCTCAACGAGAGCGAGATCAGTATCGCGGCCGATTTGAAGACCGATCTTACCGACGTCTACAACACGATAACCGAGAGTTCCGCTACGTTTGCGACGCTTGCGGAAGTCGTATCGGCGTTAAACGGTCTGAGCATTCCTTCCGCATATAAGAGTATCGTTCGTTTCGGTACGGATTACGCCGCTTATATGAACAAGGGCGAAAGGAGAGCCGTTGCGTTTGCCGTCGGCGCCGTATACGGCGGAGAATACAGTCGTTTGCCCGAATACGTTCGTTCCGCGGCGGAATCAAGCTATAACGATTTCAAAGATATCGTACTCAACGATCGTATTCCCGAGTCTTCGTCCACGTATTACGAAGGATTCGTTTCGGGATATCTTAAGACGAACGGGCTGTCCGTCGCGATCACCATTCACGACGCCATCGAACGTATGATCCAAACGACCGGACTTTATTACGTCATCGAAAATACCTCCGTAGAAGAAAAGATCGCCACGATGAACGAATTCATGACCGAAACGACGTTTACCATCAACGGCAATACGGTTTACGGTTGGTATAACAGCTTCGTCACGCGTTACGATTACTTTGATAACGACGCTTGCAAAGCGATGCTTTTCGATTACGTTTTGACGGAGATCTACGCGAATAAAGCGCTTTATGCCGAATATTACGATCGTTACTTTGACGATAAACAAACCGCGGACGGCACGGACGACTGGGTTGACGCCACCGTTGCCAAGATGTATTGCGGTACGGACGAGAATCGGTTCTTTACCGCTTTCCTGAACAACGAATATTCTTTCCGCGTCAATAACGCGGCCGCCGTACAGGATCTTGCCATTGCGTATTATCGCGGCAATATCGTCGCCGAAGACGTATGGCTCGTCCGCGTCGGCAAAGAGATATCTTATACCACGACGACGGAGACGCCCTTCGAGGTCCACAGCGCCGATTACGACGAAATGGTGGAAAACCTGATGGCTACCTCTTGGGACCTCTACAGAGCGGAATTGCGCGCCGAGATCGCCGACGTCCGTTTGAGCGCAGAAGAGGTCTTTGAGGCCGAGTTCCGTTTGGCGATGGCCGACTTTGCGTATGACACCGCCGCCAAAGTAAGATCGACCGACGAAAACGAAAGGAAAGCGCGCGCTTACGAACGTCTGGAAGAATTCAGCCGTACTTACGCCGCTACCTCTTACGAAAGTTTGATGGACAGCGATACGTATAAGTTGATCTATATGCTTTGGTTCGAGGCTATGATCTATTCTTACGTCGATCCCGCTTCTTTATCCGCCGCCGTAGCCGGCGCTGATTATTCGGCGGAGGATCTGACGACCATCCGTACCATCGGTTTGGTCACGCCCGAAGCCATTCGCGAATACAACAAGACGATCGGCGTTATGTTGACCGAAGAACAAGAAGTCGCGTTGACTTATTATCTCATTTTCGATACGACGGAAGCCTACTTGCTCATTCAGTCGCAGTACGGAGACGCCATCGATTCTTCTCGCACGGCTCTCGTCATATTGTCCGAATTGTTAAAAGTTATTGGCGCCGGTTACATAAAAGCCGGTCTGTCGTCGAATAATAATCCCGAGGACGCCTTGAACGGCGTATATCGCGTTTATCGCGAAAAACTCGACAAGATCATCGATCTGAATAAGATCCGTACCGATAACTACGCTTCCTGGAACATCTCCGCCGAAGCGTGGACGGCGCTTGTCGGCAGCATCGACTTTACGGCGTATTCCTCGTTTGAAGAATTGCGTCGGGATCTTGATCTCAACGCGCAAACGGGATACGAATTTGTCGAAGGATCGAAACAAACAGAGCACTTCTGGGATGCCATTAAGGACATTTACGAAGCCTATACCGAAAAATATGCGGAAAAGACGGCTCTTGCGAACGAACAATTGCAGATG
>CACXDF010000110.1 GCA_902766325.1 uncultured Eubacteriales bacterium
ATCACTTCTTTGAGCTTAACTTTCCCGGTGTTTTCGTCCAAAACGGCGCTGCTTTGACGGGAAGAAATGGTAATACCGAGCATACACTTACGTACGTCGGCGTTCTTTGCCGCGGTATCTTTATAATAAAGGATGTTTTCGACGACGTACTTTACGACGTTGGACGGAAGAGCGTATCCGATATTATCCACGTCGTCTACGGTCGACTTGGCGTTGACGATACCGATCAACTTACCTTCGTCGTCGAAGACGCCGCCGCCGCTGTTACCGAAGTTGATAGCGGCATCGACGCGCATAACACGGAAAGAAGTATATTCTCCGCTGTTGTCCGACAGCTCCATAACCAGGTTTTCGCTGTCCACGCTGACGACGCCCTTCGTAACGGAAATACCTTTACTCTTGGCGTTGCCGACGACGTAAGTCGTTTGTCCGGCAATAACGTCGTTACTATCGGCGAAGTCGGCGGCTACCGCGTTGCTGTTTTTCAAAATATCGCTGTTTTCCACGTACAAAACGGCAATGTCGTAATGCAAAGAGCCGCCCACGTAGGTCGCCGGAATACCCATACCGGGAAAATCGGGCGCGCCGGTTATCTTTTCCTGCGCGACGATCTCGTCCGTATAGAACTCGTTTCCTTTGGTCTCGCTGCCGTAGAGATAAACAAGAATATCTTCGCTGATGCCTTGCTTGCTTTCCGCGCTGTAAACAAGGTGATAGTTGGTGACGATATAAGCGCTGCCCTCGTCCTTGTTTATAGAATAAATAACGCCGCTTCCGGCCGATACGTTGATCTGCGTTCCGGTTTGATAACCGCGGGACGTAAACGTCGTATACTGCACGTCGAAACGGCTGTAAACGGAGACCGAACAGAATTTGGCGTCGTTGGAAACGCCGGCCTCTTTATTGACGTTGAGATACTCCCTCAAGAAATCGAAATAAGAGCCGGTAAAACCGTTTGCCTGCGCTTCCGAATAAAGATCGTCTGCGGTGACGGACGCGCTTTTCCCATCCATACCGTTTTTCCCTTGCAAGGCTTCAAGCCACTCTTTTTCCGTTCCGGAAAAGCCGTTCCTTACGGCGATATCATAGGCCGAATCGCCTTTGATACATTGTAAAAAGTCATCCATCGTCCCTTCGAATCCGTTTTCCACGGCAAGCGCATAGCAGGTATCAAGAGAAACGTCGTCGCCGGACGCGTTACTACGAACGCGAACGTTCGTCTCTCCGCACGCCGTAAGCGCAAGCGAGAGCAAGATCGCCGAAACGGCCATTGCAATAATGATCACTTTTCTTTTCATGACTCCTCCGAGTTGTCTTCTGTCTTACTGTATTTGACTTATATCCGATAACGTATTACTTGCCTTTGTTTTTTCACGTAAAACACTCTTCTCGACGAGCGTAAACACCCGGCAAATACCGCTTCATTCCTCTACGAATATTATTCTAACTCTTTTACTTAAAAACAATCTAAAATTAAGATTATTTTTTGCTAAAATCGCATCCGCAATAATTTTGGCGATACAGAGCGTACTCCCGACATAATTCTCCGCTTCGGACGTTGCCGCCGCGCTTCTTAAAATCCGAACAAAGATACGTCGGACCGTCTTCCCGTTGCAGGGATGATCCGATCGTATTTAAAAGTTCGGCGCTTTTTAAGGGGGATAAAGTAAGCGTAGTGGCAAAAAAGTCGCACCCGAGTTCACGCGCGGTCTCTTCCGCCGCGGCAAGACGCAACCGATAGCACTTTTCGCATCGCGCGCCGCGCTCCGGTTCTTTCTCAAGTCCGACTATTTCGTTTAAGAATTCTTCCGGGATGTAAGGTGCGACTATCAGGCGCGCCTGCGGCGCATAAGAAGATAAAAAACGGCTCAGTTCCGACGCTCTTAATTCGTATTCTTCTTTCGTGCCTATGTTGGGATTATAAAAAAAGACGGTCAGATCGAAATGGGGAAGAAGACGATCGATACAACCGCTCGTACAAGGCGCGCAACAGGCGTGCAGCAACAGTTTGTTCTTATTTCCCTTTTCCGCGATCGTCTTTTCCATCATCGCGTCGTAATTCATTTTCATACCCGATATTTTAGCAGGTTTCTTAATAAATGACAACTCTTATCGCCGTTTCATATCGACAGCTTATAAGATACGATATACCGAGCGTTGTCCGACGCGGAAATATGCGGGTCTCTAAATATAAATTCGCCCTGTTTTCCCTCTTCCCGCATAACGAGATCGAAGTGGCAAAGAGCATTGCCCACGTCTACCTTCTGGATATCTCCGATAGAGCTGTCCTTTATGGTCTGCATTTCGTAAAAATGCACTTCGCCGCCTGCTACGACCGCTCGCCAAGGTTGTTTATTGACAGCGGAAGGTGCCCACCGCATCAGATCCAACGCGTCAAAAAAAACGCCTGCCTCTTCCTTTGTCAGCGGTTTATCGAAAGAGCCGCAAAAAAACAACTCGCCGAAATCCTTTCTGACGTCCGCTTTGATCGCCTTTCTCATAACGATCTCGCGAAGAGAGTGCTTTTTCGACGGATACCCGATCGGAGTGGCAACGGGAAGCGCTTCGTCTCCACCGACATTCATTGCGTTTTCGAAGGCGGCGCGACTGAGAGAGCCGGCCAGCATCACGGTACCGAGACCGCAAGAAACCGCGAACAGGCAGGCTTTTTCAAAACTGTACCCGAGAGCAATCTCGCAATGCTCGACCCTTTTCACCTTCGCCGCCAGATATAAGTCGGCGCCGACGATGACCGCGCTGGACACGCCGTGCTCTTTCGCGGTCAAAAACTTGAATTCGATCGGAATGC
>CACXDF010000111.1 GCA_902766325.1 uncultured Eubacteriales bacterium
GCCGCTGAAAGCCCCCTCTACCCCCTGACAAGCGACGGTCGCTCCGATGGGGAAAGAACTTCTTTCTTCGGCCAGTACCGCGCGGATCTTATCTACGCTTGGGGAGGAGAGATCGCGGAAAGAATTCTGATAGCTCTTACTTTGAGAAAAAATATTGTCGTACAGTTGCTTCAGATAAATGACTTTATCTTCGTCCGCGCCTTTGGTGATACGGGCGAGCACGGCGTTTTCGCGCTGGGCGACGTTGACCGGAAGGGCGTTTTTCGCTTTTTCCTTCCCGATCTCTTTACAAACTTCCATCCTTTGCATATAGAGCGCGGAAAGTTCGTCGTCGATCTTGTCGATCTTCTTTCTCAATTCTTCGATAGTCATAATGTTACTCCTTTATCGAGCAAAGCAAGACAAACCATACTTTCGACGACGGGGAGCGCCCGGACGGCTACGCAAGAGTCGTGTCTGCCTGCGATTTTTATCGTTACGTTGTTTTTACCGATCAAATCGACCGTTTGTTGTTCTTTACCGATCGAGGGGGTGGGACGAAAAGCGATACGCATGGTAAGGGGCATTCCGTTGGATATCCCGCCGTTGATACCTCCGGCGTGATTGGTTTTCGTTTTCACCGTCTCGCCGTCGTAATAAAAGGGATCGTTAGCCTGACTCCCTTTCATCGAAGCAAGTTCGAACCCGCTCCCGAATTCCACGCCCTTGACGGCGGGTACGGCATACAGGAGTCGCGCGATATCCCCTTCCAAGCCCTCAAAATAATCGTTGCCGACTCCGGCCGGAAGACCAAAAACGACGCATTCGCAAACGGCGCCCACGCTGTCGCCGTCCATACGGGCGTTTTCTATTTCTTCCGCCATTTCCTTTTTTTTCGTTAAAGAAGGAAAATCCGCCATCGACTTTATTTCTTCTTCCGTAACGCCGTCTTTATACGACTTTCCGGCGACGCGTCCGACGGCGGAAAGGTAGGCGTAAACGCGAATATTTTTCTTTTCCAATATCTGTTTGGCGATGCCTCCGGCGATACAAACGGGAGCGGTGAGACGGGCTGAAAAACGACCGCCGCCGCGATAATCGAGAGTGCCGTCCTTAATAAAAGAACAGTAGTCCGCGTGCGAAGGACGGGGTTTGCCGTACAGGTCGTTATAGTCGCCGCTACGCTGTTGTTTGTTATAGATCACAGCCTCGAAATCACCGTTTTCGACGTAAAGAAATTCCGGTTTATCCTCTTCTTTACGCGGGGTGGAACCCATACCCTGACCGCCTTGACGACGTTTCATAAACCGCGCCAATTCTTCTTCGTCTACGGTAAACGCGGGAAATCCCTTTCCTACAACGCCGATCTTTTCTCCGTGCGAAGTCCCGTAAATTTCCACCGACAGGCGTTCACCCTTCCATTTCGACATGGCTCTTTCCTCCTATTGTCGCATAATCCTCAAAGAAACCCGGATAGGACTTCTTGACGGCTTCGGCGTCGGACACAACGGACTCGCCGTCGCATACTCCCGCGAGCAGAACGGACGCCATGACCATACGATGATCGTTTTTGCCGTCGAAACGTCCGCAAAGAGGCTTCCCACCGAAGATGACGAGATCGTCTTTTTCTTTTTTACTGTCGATCCCCGCCGCATGAAGCATCTCTTGAATGGCGGCGAGACGATCGCTTTCTTTTATTTGCAAGCGACGAACGCTTTTTAACCGGCTCTTTCCCGGGATGGTCGCGGCGAGCGCGGCGAGTACGGGCGCAAGATCGGGGATATCCCGGATGTCGACCTCGAAAGGTATTTTTTTATCCGAGCGAACTTCTATTCGATCGCCTTTTTCCGCTATTTGCGCGCCGGATAAACGGAGTACGTCGAGGATGCGTCTGTCTCCCTGTAAAGAGCGAACGTTCAGGCCCTTTACCGCCGTCTTTTTTCCAAGCGCTCCGGCAACGAGCATAAACGCCGCTCCCGACCAGTCGCCTTCGCAAGTCACTTCGTCCGGAAGACGATATTCCTGCCGACCGGGGATGGAAAAGCCTTTGCGGATGCGCTTATAAACGATACCCGCGGAAGAAAGAACTTCCGTCGTCATATCGATATAGTTTTTACTGACGGGCTCGCCCGAAAAGAGGATACGGCTGTCTCCGTCCAAAAGAGGAAGGGCGAACAGTAAGCCGCTGATATATTGCGAACTGACGGTTGCGTCGATCTTGTAGTCGCCTGCTTTCAGGCGACCTTTGACTGTGATCCCGTCCGTTACCACGCCTTTTTTATTGAGCGCGTCGCAAAGCGCTTCGTTCGGCCGTTGCAAAAGCCGTCCTTGCCCGGTAAAAGAACATTCGGCTCCGAAAGCAGCCGCAATGGGTAACAAAAATCGCAAAGTCGAACCGCTTTCTCCCGCATCCAACACTCCACCCAAACGTGCTTTTCCGATACCGAAGACCACGGCGTCGTCCCGAACTTTGTCGATCGACGCGCCAAGCGCGTTAAGACAGCGAATGGTCGCGTTCACGTCGGCGGAGTCGCCTACTCCGCGAACGACCGTTCTGCCTTTTTTCAGAGCGGCGGCGATCAGCAGGCGGTGCGCCTGCGATTTGGACGGAACAGCCGTCGTTTCGCCTGAATATTCGCTCCTATTTACGTACGCGATCATTGCAATAATGCCTCCGCTTCTTCGGCTGTCAAAAGAACGCTCGTCGGCTTGCCGATATCTTTCAGCAAAACAAAGTTCACGCCGCTTTTTTCCCGCTTTTTATCGTGCACGGTCTCCGCAAGAACTTCTTGCAACCCGAACGGAAGAGTCGGTTCCGTACCGGAAAGAGCCAAAAGAGAAATCATTTTTTGCTTCTTTTCTTCGGATAACGAAAACTTTTTGACCGACATATCAATGATTTTTGCCAGTCCCTTTACTACGCATTCGCCGTGAGACAAAGAGTAATCGGATAGTTTTTCCACCGCGTGCCCGAGGGTGTGCCCAAGGTTCAAAAATGCGCGCGTTCCCTTATCGAACTCATCCTTTTCGACGATATCGGCTTTTATCTTCAAACACTCGAAGATCAGTTCTTCGGTCACGCCCCTTTTCAGCAGTTCCGGCGTGACGGACTCGGACAAAAAAGCGTATTTGACCGCTTCTCCCATGCCGCAACGGACTTCCCGTTCGGGGAGCGTACTCAGCGTCTTCAACGCGATATAAACGAGATCGGGTTGATAAAAAGCGCCGAGCAGATTTTTACCCTGCGGCAGATCGACCGCCGTTTTCCCGCCCACCGAAGAATCGATCATGGCAAGAAAGGAAGTCGGGCATTGCACGAAAGATATCCCGCGCATATAAGTCGCCGCGGCAAAGCCCGCCACGTCGCCGACCACGCCGCCGCCGAGCGCCAAAACGCAATCCTGGCGAACAAAACCGTTTTCGGCCAAAGCACCGACGATCTTCAGATAAGTATCGACGTTTTTCGATCTTTCCCCCGCGGGAAAAACGAAAGTGTGAACGAAAAATCCGGAAAGAGCGCTCTTTACCTCTTCCAGGTACAGCGGAGCGACGTTATCGTCCGAAACGATAAGAACGTTTTTTCCTCGCGCTTTCTTTTTCATTTCGACCGCCAAAAAATCAAAGGACGGGAAGGATACGATATCGTACTTCTTTGTGGCGTTTACGGGCAGTTTCATTTATTTTCTCCTTGCGTCGATCTTTAATTTCAGATCGTTGCCTTCGGCAAGAAGGCGTTCCAAAGCCTTTTCGTCGCCTTTACCCAAAGCGTCCGAGTACTTTTTCAGGTTTTCGATAAGAATATCCAGTTCCGGCTTGAGTTTGTCTTTATTGTCCATCATAAGTTGGCTCCACATCCCCGGATGCAAACGCGCTACGCGCGTGAGGTCGCGATAGCTCCCCGCCGAAAAACCGTGATGATCTTGCGCGACGGGATTTTTAATAAACGCGTTGGAAACGATGTGGCAAAGCTGAGAAGTGAACGAAATGATCTCGTCGTGCGTATCGGCCGTGGTAAAAACCACCTCGCCGAAGCCGAGAGAAAGGAAAAAACCTTTGATCGTCTCTTCCGTAAAGATGTCCGTCCGAACGGGGATCATCAGCATGGACGCCTTTTCAAACAGCGTGGTGACCGAGTGATCGATACCGCTGTATTCTCGTCCGGCCATGGGATGGCCTCCGATAAAACTGATATCGGGATAGCGGAAAGAAAGTTCTTTCATGTCCTTACAGACCGTTCTTTTTATGCCGCAAAAATCCAGTACGACGGAACCTTTTTTCATATAAGGAAGGTAGGTCTCGGCGACCTCTTTAAAGTCGCGCGGATAGACGGATATAACGAGAAGGTCGATCTCCGGGGTCGTTTTTTCATCCAATGCTCCGTCGATGGCTCCCACGAGATAGGCTTTCAGCATGGTATCTTCTACCTTATCCGCGCCGAAAACCTCGCCTTTACCTTTTGCGCGGACCGTTCTGCCGAACGACGCGCCCATAAGTCCCAGACCGACGATACCTACTTTCATAATTACGCCCTCACCTTATTGACAAGCGGAAGCATAACGTCGATACGCGTGACGATATCGGCGAATTGTTCCGGTCGAATAGATTGCGCGCCGTCGCAAAGAGCGTGCGGCGGGTCGTTATGCACTTCTATCATCAAGCCGTCCGCGCCAACGCCGACCGCGGCGAGAGAAAGCGGTTTAACAAGACGAGACAAGCCCGAAGCGTGACTGGGGTCGACGATCACGGGCAAATGGGTCAACTCTTTCAAAAGCGGGATAGCGGAAAGATCGAGCGTATTACGCGTCAGCGGCTCGAAGGTACGTATACCGCGCTCGCAAAGAATAATGTCTTTGCACCCTTCGCTCATAATGTATTCGGCGCTCATCAGCCACTCTTCTATGGTGTTGGCAAGGCCTCTTTTTAAGAGCACCGGCTTACCCATGCGTCCGACTTCTTTCAGCAGTTCGAAGTTCTGCATATTCCTTGCGCCGATCTGCACCAGGTCGACGTCTTTAAAAAGATCGATATGGCGAATGCTCATCAGTTCGGTAACGATAGGCATACCCGTCTCTTTTTTTGCTTTCACGAGCAGATCGAGTCCGTTTTCTCGCAGTCCTTGGAAGGCATACGGAGAAGTACGCGGTTTGAACGCGCCGCCGCGAAGTAAGTTCGCCCCCGCTTTTTTGACCGCCTCGGCAATGCCGATGATCTGCTTTTCCGATTCGATGGAACAAGGTCCGGCAATGATCTGAAAGTTTTTTCCGCCGAACTTATGTCCGCCGATATCGACGATGGTGTCTTCGGGATGGAACTTACGATTGGCGCACTTATAAGGCTCTTGAATACGCTTGACGGTATCCACGATATCCATGGAGTGCACGAGATCGATGTCGATCTTGGACGTATCGCCGACAAGTCCGATGACGGTGGAGTTCTCGCCGACGCTGACGTCTACTTTCAGGCCTTGATGAGTGATCCACTTCAACAGATTGTCTACTTGCTTTTTGTCGCTGCCTTTCTTTACTACGATGATCATAATTTTCTCCTTACATAAAAAAACGACCGATGTTTGCTATCGGTCATTTGCTGTTTTTTCATTTTTTCGCACATCAAAATAACCGATATTATCTATTGGCTCCGTAAAAGTAATAAAAGCTAAAATAGAAAGCGGTCTTTTTGTTGACGTTCATCATGAGACAAGTATATAACTATTTTTTTTCGCCGTCAACGATTTTTTTTCGTTTTCCCGAAATATTTTTCACTAAATCTTTACTTTGACGGCTGCTCTTTCTTAAAAAATGCGTTTTTTACGCCATTTTATTTGCTATCGACCGAAAAATATGCTATCATTTTTTTATAAATGACATTTGCCGTGATCGATAACGCATCTTCGCGAATGTCACGTGACAATAAAGCGTACTATCAATAAGGATATATATATGAAAAAAATAAGAATACTCTTTCAGGGCGATTCTATCACAGACGCCGGCAGAAACAGAAAATTCACCCACGGTTTGAAAGGCTATACGAAAAAAACGGCTCAGCACCTTTTTTGGAAAGAAGGTTTTTTCAAATACGATTTTTATAACAGAGGCGTCAGCGGAGACCGCACTCAGAACCTGTTAGAGCGCTACCAAGCCGACTTTGTCGATATGAAACCGGACGTCGTATCCGTCATGATCGGCATCAACGACGTATGGAGAAAGTACGATAGTAACGATCCGACTACTCCCGACCGGTACGAAGAAAATCTGACCAAGCTCCTGACCGACTTAAAACGCGACACGAACGCGAAGATCATCGTTCTTTCGCCCTATCTTACCCCGGATCCGCACGGCAAACACGACGAAATGCGCGCCGACGTCGATATCTTTATCGAACGGGCCGAGAAAGTAGCGAAAAAGCATGCCGACGCTTACATCAATACCGATATCCCCATGAATAAGGGAGTCGGAGAATTTTCGGCGCAGGCTATCAGCGGCGACGGCGTGCATCCAGCGCCCAAAGGGCAGACCATCCTCGCCGAACTGCTCGCCGAAAAGATCGCGCAACTCACAAGATAATTTTTTACGCCAACGTACCGAAAACGACGCAAATGCGTCGTTTTTTCTTTTTCTTCCCTTTATTTTCGCAAGCCTGCTTTTTATTTA
>CACXDF010000112.1 GCA_902766325.1 uncultured Eubacteriales bacterium
AAAAGATCGAAATCTCCGAAAGTACGGACAAAAACTTTAGGCATCGTTTTTTTGACCGGATGAAGAAGATTGTTGATGGTCTTTTCGATCGTTTCCGCCGACGTGGGCTTTAATATGTATCCGCTCGCGTGTAGGTCGATGGCGTCCTGCATATATTCGGAGTAAGCCGTACAAAAAATCACGTTAACGAGCGGATTGATCTTTTTCAATTCTTTAGCGAGATCGATACCGTTTATGCCGGGCATATCGATGTCCAAAAAGGCTATGTCAACGTCGTTTTCCTTCGCGTATTCGAGCGCCATTCCGCTTTTTTCGAACAGGACCGGCTCGCAATCAGGCAATACTTCGGCAAGATTTTTCCGCATCATCTGCAGTATCAGTCTTTCGTCGTCGACCATGATGATTTTCATAAATCGCTATCTCCTTATTCCTTGATGAAAACGGAAATTCATATTACCGATCTTGCCCGTACCATTTGTTTTTTACGATTGCTTTTTCTTCGCCGTTTTTCATGGCTTCGTTTCTCTTCGCCACTATTATATCAAAGATCTTTTTCTATTGCAATAGCCGTAAATCGGCAAATTACCCGATCGGGACGGCGCTCCCTACAGACGCACTCGTTTCTTTGAAAAACGCTTATCTTTACTACAGAGTAGTAAATGCCCCCTTGACAAAAACATTCGATGTCTGTAAGATTATTAACGGAAACCTTATTAAGGATGTGACAAAATGAAAAAAATTTCTAAAAAAAGCAAAATAGTTATTATCGTAGTGGCGTGCGTGCTGGTCGTAGCGATCGGACTCGGCTGCTATTTTATGTTCGGGCCGATGCCGATGCGGGTGGACTGGTCGAAAATCCGCGAAGTAAAAAATAACGTGACGCTTCTTACCGCCGGCGAAAACGGGAAACCGGCGGAACTTATTAAATACAATGCGGACGGCTCCGTGGACGAAAATCCGTGGAAAGTCATGCAACTTACCGACCTGCACTTCGGCGACAAAATGAATGAAAACGAGATCACACTGAATAAGATGCTCGACGCCATCTACGCGGAAAAACCGGACTACGTCGTTATGACGGGAGACATCATCACGAGCATTCGCGGGAAGTCGCGCGCCGAGCAGCTGTGTAAGATCTTCGAAAAACTCGGCATCTATTGGACGTACGTTCTCGGCAACCACGAAGGCGATCAGATCCTTGCTCTGAAACGTAAAAAACTCATCGATATCTGCGCGTCTTATCCTCATTGCGTTTTGGACAACAGCGTCAAATATACGAAAGACGGCACGAAAGTATGGGGCGACGGAAACTGCGTCGTCAATCTTCTCGGCAAAGACAATAAGGTCGTGCAATCCATGATCTTCATGGACAGCGGAGACGCTATCACGGACGCGGACGCCAAGCGCGTCGGGGTGGAAAAAGGCACTTACGACTTCCTGAAAGATAATCAGATGCAATGGTATGAAGAACAAGTAAACGCCGCCGTCAGCCTTAACGCCGACGTAAAGACCATGCTCTTTATCCATATCCCGCTTGTAGAACAAAGCAGTCTTATTTACGTACGTCAGTCGGAATACGC
Source organism: uncultured Eubacteriales bacterium (assembly GCA_902766325.1). Classification (GTDB taxonomy): domain Bacteria; phylum Bacillota; class Clostridia; order Christensenellales; family DTU072; genus CAG-1782. The sequence continues at coordinate 1,581 of CACXDF010000112.1, forward strand.
GCCGGAAGACGGTTCTTCCAACCGCGTGGTACTCCTTTCCGAAAAGCCGGAATTCATAAATAATTTATCGGCGGACGATAAAAAATCCGCGGAAGAAGGAAATATCGTTATCGCAACCGTCGGCGGCATAAAGACGGCGGTATATCCGGCGATCTACAAGAAGGTGGACGGCAGCGAACGCGTCCTCGACGGAAAGGTCATCGGATTCTTTATTCTGAAAGACGGTTGGTCGTACGTAAAAGGCACGGTCGCTTACGAAGGATGTTGCAGTTCCGATTACAACAACGGAATGTATGCTCTTATGAAAAAACTCGCCCCGCACGTGAACGGTTTGTTCTGCGGCCACGACCACGTTACCGACAGCGTCCTTTACGAGGCGGGAGCGTACACTAAAGAGGCATCCCCCGTTTATCTCTGTTACGGCGTCTGCGGCGGCTACGCGACGTACAGTCTTTATTCCAAGCAGATGTCGAACAGCAAAGACGAACTGAAGGGTTATAACCTCATTTATATTTACGAAGACAGTTCTTTCGACTACTATGGCGTTCAATATACGGACCCCTCTGTCAAAACGCCCTTTATCATCGGGAATCTCCCCGTCGAATAACGATCCCGTCGTTTCTTTTCAAAAAAGAAAGGCTTGTCGATACCCAGCAAGCCTTTTTCTTTGGTTTTTATGCGCTATCTGCTGAAAACAATTCGAGTATTTTTACAGAGAATCCTTAAATCTACAATTAGGGAAATTAGAACAGCCAATAAAATTGCCATACAAGCCTCGTATAATTTTTAATTGCCCGCCACATTTAGGACAAACATTTGAGTTCTGCACCGACTCCTTTGGACGTTTAATTCCATTTTCCATTTGTCTAAGTTCTTCTTTGGCTCTGGGATCGTTTTTATTGCACTCCTTACAAATACCGAGATTAGCTGCTGCTTTTCCACCGTATTCGTAAAACAAGCCTTCCGACCCTATTTTGCCGCAGAACTTGCATTTAACATACCTTTTGCCATACCAATATGCTGGTCTTTCTTGTTGCGATAAATCTGTTTCTAAAAAATGAATATATTCTTCATTTTCTAAAGATTCAGCCTTCTTTTTTATCTTTTCCTGCTCTTCCCATTCTCGTCTCCTTCTTTCTTGTTCTTTTCTTTTTTCCCTTTCTCTTTCCTGTTCTTCTTTTTCTTTCCTTGCTCTTTCCCACTCTTCTCTTTCTTTCTTTGCTCTTTCCTGTTTTTCCCTTTCCTTTTCTTTATCTCTTACTATTATTTCTTCAATCTGTTTCTTATGATCGTCAAGAATCGATTTCAATGTTTTATCGCCGAAAAAGAGTTCTCCCGAATATCCAAAATGGAAATTCTTTAACAATCCGGACGAAAAAAT
>CACXDF010000113.1 GCA_902766325.1 uncultured Eubacteriales bacterium
AAAAATACGTTTTCACGAAAAATGACGTGGAGAAAATATGGGAAAAATAGAACTGAATCTGACTTTTCCGGCGCTCATCCAGTACGCGAAGGCCGCGATGGAAAAAAAGCAATGGTATCTTGCCGTGCAAAATCTGAACGAGGCGTACGGGAAGACCGGATCGCCCGAAGAAGAGAAAAAATTATATCTGACTTACGCCGACCTCTTTCTTGCCGTCGGCAATTCGCCGCTTGCCCGCTACGCGCTTTTTATGGCGGCTAAGACCGAATATAAAGGCGGTTGTTTTTCGCTTGACTTTAACAGATTTCTGCCGGAAATGTCATATTTTACGCCAGTCGAGGAGGAAGAAGACGAGCTTAGCGCCGATCATATCCTTACCTTCAATAAGATATCTCTTTTGATCTCGCAAAAGAAGTATACCGAAGCGATCAAATTGTTTTTTACGCTGCCTTTCAGCAGGCGGAATATGGCCGGCGTGATCGACGCGCTTTGCGTCGCGCTCAACGCCGACGGTAAGTTCGACTTGGATAACTATCTCGTTCCGCTTTTGCCCATCATCGGTGAATACGCTTCCGGCGACGCCGAATTCATCAATTTGCTTCTTTCCGGCGGAGAGAACACGCGCTTGCTCGCGGTGGAAGGCGTTAAGTATTTCGTAGACGATAACGAAGACGTGGACTTATTACGGGATATGGGTGAGGTCTACTTCTTGGCTTCCGAATTTGCTTGCGCAAAACTGTTTTTCGAAAAAATACTTTCTCTTTGCGAGATCGACGAAAGCGCCCTCTATTATATGTACGCGACTTCACTCGCCCTTAAGGATACCGAATCTGCGGTCAAGTATCGCGCGAGATACTTCGCCGTGTGTCGTTTTGCTCAGCCGCCCATGCGCCTTATAGATCTATGCGCTACCGCGACGAGAAAAAACGCCGTGACCGAATACCTGACGTTGACGCCCGAATTGGATGAAAAGCTATATGCCGAGATCGCATCGAACGACAAAAAAGAAATAGACGAAGACGCCTTTTTGAAGATCAAACAATTCTGTTGCGGCGGTAATCTCTATAACGTCACGATGACGATCAACAGATTATTCGAGGCAAAGGATAAGTCGATCGCTTTTCAACTTTGCGGAAGTCTGCTCGAATCGGCTTTCGTCGGTAAAGACGTAAAAAGACTGATCCTGGAAGCGATGATCGAAAACGGTTACGAGGGCGTGTTATCCTTTTCTATGCCGGAAAGAGCGATGATCGTTGAGTCCGCCCGCTTCCGTCACCGTTACGGGGTCTGGAACAGGGTGTATAAAGATGCGACGACGCTGATCCTTTCTTCCAAAGAATACGTGCCGTACCACAGTAACGTGCTTGCTTCCGCCGTAAAAAGGGGATACGAGACGCTCGGCTGTCCGGAATCTTTCGAGGAAGAGGATCTCGAGTTCTTTACGTTTGCCGCCGTGATCACGTACGTCGACCGTCTCGGCGAAAACGTGGACGTCAGAGACGTTGCCGCGCTGTTTTCTTTCTCTCCCGGAGAGATAGAAGAATTCTTGATCAAATACGGTCTGAAGACCCCGGTGCTATGAAAAAAAAGATTTTGTTTCCGCTTTTGATCGTCTTTCTCGTTTTTCTTACGGCGTGCAGTCCGCGGGAGCAAACGTCCGAAACGGAACCGGCCGTGGTCCGGTTTAATACCGACGGTACGAAAGTATCCGCTGTCGTCGATAAATTGATCGAAGAAGAACCTTTATCGACCAAAGACGGCTTTGTTTTGGAAGGATGGTATAAAGACAAACAGTATAAAGAGCGCGTTGTTTTTCCGTTCCTGGCGCATAGTCCTTGCACTTTATACGCCAAATGGATCGACAAAAACGTCGGTAACGAAGAACTATGCTATGCCAAGCTCTCCGACGGAACGTGGGAAGTAACTTCTTGCGATACCGTTTGTCGGACGATCTGGATACCCGACGAGAAGGACGGAAAAAAAATATCTTCTCTTGCGTTTAACTTTATAAAAAACAAAACGCATCTCGTTTTCTTGCATATCGGTAGGAACGTCGATTTCATAGAAGAGACTTTTTATCGGTGTTTAAGGTTACGGGAGATCGACGTGGATACGGATAACGAAAGTTGGATGAGCGAAGAGGGCGT
>CACXDF010000114.1 GCA_902766325.1 uncultured Eubacteriales bacterium
CGCACTTTGCGCGAAGAAGACTATACCATCGAAGAAAAAGAAAAGCACGTTTATCTTACCGAAGAGGGTCTGGAAAAAGCGGAAAGATTTTTCCGTAAGGGTCTTTCGGACGGCAGCAATCCGGAATTGAACACCAAGATCAATAACGCCCTTCGCGCCAACTTTTTGATGGCGGTGGACGAAGACTATATCGTGGAAAACGGCGAAGTGGTCATCGTTGACGAATTTACCGGTCGTAAGATGGCGGGAAGAAGATATTCGGAAGGTCTGCACCAGGCTATCGAAGCCAAAGAGGGCGTGCGGATCAAGCGCGAGAATCGCACTATCGCCACCATCACTTTCCAGAACTTTTTCCGCTTATACAATAAGCTGTCCGGTATGACCGGTACGGCCAAGACGGAAGAGCCGGAATTCAAAGGCATCTATAATCTGGACGTCGTCGTCATTCCGACGCACCTGCCTATGATCCGTAAGGACGAACCGGATAAGATCTATGCGAAAGAGGACGCCAAGTATCGCGCCGTTATAGAAGAGGTCAAAGCGACCCACGCCAAGGGCCAGCCTATCCTGGTCGGCACCGTGGACGTAGACGTCAGCGAAAAGATCAGCCGCATGCTTAGTCGTGAGCGCATCGCAAACCGCGTTTTGAACGCCAAGAGCAACGCCGACGAAGCCAACATTATCGCACAGGCGGGCCGTGTGGGCGCCGTAACCATCGCGACCAATATGGCCGGTCGTGGTACCGATATCCTGCTCGGCGGTAACCCGGAAAACATGGCTCGGGAAGATATGATCAAAAACGGATATAAAGAAGAAATGATCAGCGTGGCGCAGGCGTATAACACGCTTACCGATCCCGAAGAGATCCGCGCGAGAGAACATTATAAAAATCTTGTCGCCAAGTACAAGGTCGAAACGGATAAAGAGAAAGAAGAAGTCAAGAAGCTCGGCGGTCTCCGCGTTATCGGTACCGCCCGTCACGAATCTCGTCGTATCGACAACCAGTTGCGCGGTCGAAGCGGCCGTCAGGGCGACGAAGGCAGCACCTGCTTCTATCTGTCTTTTGAAGACGAACTTATGCGCCGTTTCGGCGGGGAAAGGATGTCTTCCATTATGTCCTCTTTTTCCGGCGGCGATCCCGATATGGCCATTCAGAACCCGATCATCACCAAGCAGATCGAACGGGCGCAGAAGGCTTGCGAAAACAACAACTTTGCCATTCGTAAACGGGTACTCAATTACGACGACGTTATGAACAAACAACGTAAGCTCATCTATTCGCAACGTAACGAAGTGTTGCAAGGCGCGGACGTACATGAACAGGTCCTGAAGTATATCGAACCCGTCGTCGCTTCCGTCGTGACCGACTTTGTCGACTTTTCGCAAGGTGACGAAACGACGGTGGATTACGCCACCTTCAACAAGGCGCTCGAACAGCGTGTTTTAAAGAGCGGCACGAACTTCGTCACGCCCGAATTGGTCGGACACAGAAATTACGAAAAGATCGTTTCCGCAGTTACCGAAGAAGCTATTCGTCAATACGAAGACAAATGCAAGTTCGCCGAAGAAAACGGTATCGATTTTAAGGAGACCGAGCGTTCGCTCCTTCTTAATCAGGTTGATCGCAACTGGATGGAACATATTGACAATATGGATATCCTGCGTAAAGGTATAGGCCTCAGAAGTATCGGCCACGCCGATCCGGTCATCGAGTATCGGAAAGAAGGTTCCGATATGTTTGAGAACATGGTAGAGACCATTCAAAGCAACGTAGCCGTCTTCCTCTGCAAGATCGACATGGAAGAAGTCGTGGAAAGAAAGAACGCTTTTGAAGAAAAACGCATTCGTCAGGTGCAACAGCGCGCCGGACTTACGAGCAACTCTCCCTGTCCGTGCGGATCGGGTAAGAAATATAAAGACTGCTGCGGAAAGAGGGCGTAATTTATGGTCGATTTTTATCCGCAAAAACAACAACTTGCCAAATTGCAGGAGGACGTAAGCGTCCTCTTCGACGCTACCGATATAGCCGGGCTCGAAAAGCGGGCCGAAGTCCTGCGGGAAGAGCAAAACGCCGAAGACTTTTGGCAGGATCAGGAACGTGCCCGTAAGAACACGGCGGAACTGGCTTCTTGCGAACGTAAAATAAAACATTTTTACGACGTCAAAAAGCGTGTGGACGACACGGTCGAACTGGTCAACCTCGTAGAGGAGATGCAGGAAGAGAGCGAAGTAGAAAACGTTTTAAAAGAGGTTTCGGACATAACCGAACTTGTCAACCAACTCAGCATCGACGCTCTTCTGAAGGGCAATTACGACGCCAATAACGCCATCCTGACGCTGCATGCGGGCGCCGGCGGCACCGAGGCGCAGGATTGGGCGGAAATGCTTTTTCGTATGTACACCCGTTATGCCGAGCGCCAAGGTTATAAGGTGACCGTCCTCGACATGCTGGACGGAGAAGAAGCGGGATTAAAGAGCGTTACTTTTATGGTGGCGGGCGAAAACGCGTACGGTTATCTCCACGCCGAGATGGGCGTGCACCGCTTGGTGCGTATCTCGCCGTTCGACGCCAATAAGAGACGGCATACTTCTTTCGCCAGTCTCGAAGTTATGCCCGAGATCACGGACGACGCCGAAATAGAGATCAACCCGGACGACCTGAAAGTGGATACCTACCGCAGTAGCGGAGCCGGCGGTCAGCACATCAACAAGACGAGCAGCGCCGTGCGTATCACGCACTTGCCTACCGGTATCGTCGTCGCTTGCCAAAACGAGCGCAGTCAGATCCAAAACCGCGAGACGGCCATGAAAATGTTGATCGGTAAGTTGACGGAACTGAAAGAAAGAGAGCGTCTGGAAGAAGCGCAGGCGCTGAAAGGCGAAGTCAAAAAAATAGAGTGGGGCAGTCAGATCAGAAGCTACGTCTTCTGCCCTTATACTTTGGTAAAAGATCACCGGACGGGGTACGAAAACTCCAACATCACCGCCGTTATGGACGGTGAGATCCAGGACTTTATTATCGAATACCTGAAAAAGAGTTGATAGTATGGAATACGAAAGGATCGCGCGGGAAAAGTTAGACCGATTGAGAGAACGGGACGACTATCTCATCCTCGCTTTCGAGTCCAGTTGCGACGAAACGGCCGTGGCCGTCATTCGCGGAAGAGAAATCCTGGCAAACGAGATCGATTCTCAGATAGAAATTCATAAGCGCTTCGGCGGAGTCGTGCCGGAGATCGCTTC
>CACXDF010000115.1 GCA_902766325.1 uncultured Eubacteriales bacterium
AACATTCTTCTTCTGTATCTGTTACGAAGAGCGACGGCCACCGCCTTTTTGGCTTCGTTCTGACCGATAATATATCTGTCGAGTTCGGTTACGATCTGTTTCGGGGTCAACTCCATATTTACCTCCTTATACGGTTTCCACCACGATATTGGTATTGGTAAAGATGCAAATATCGCTTGCGATCTTCATAGCCTTACGTACGATCTCTTCTGCGCCCATATCCGTGTTATCCATAAGAGCGCGAGCCGCGCTGAGCGCGTAATTTCCGCCGCTGCCGATGGCGCAAACGCCATATTCCGGCTCAATGACGTTTCCGTCGCCGCTGATAACGTATAAATTATCTTTGTCCGCAACGATCAGCATCGCTTCCATATTGCGCAAACTGCCCGTTCTCCATAATTCGGCGAGTTCCACGGCGGAACGCATCAGATTTCCCGAATACTTTTGCAACATTCCCTCGAACTTTTCGCTCATGGTAAAAGCGTCGCTTACCGTTCCGGCAAAACCGATAACGACTTTATCGTCATAAATTCTTTTTACTTTTCTCGCATTCCCTTTCATTACGATGCTGTTACCCATCGTGACCTGGCCGTCGCCGGCGATCGCGGTGATACCGTTACGCTTAACGGCGCAGATTGTCGTTCCTTTCATGTCCATAAAAATCTGCCTCCTTGTGATTTTATATATTTTCCGATACGAACCGCTCCATATCGGAGACGGCTCTCTTTCCGTATTCTTCTTTTCTCTTTTTCTTATCCCGTATTCCTTCGATGGACGGCAGCAACGCAAAACTCACGTGCATCGGTTGAAAATCGGGATTGGGCGTCGACACGTACCGCATCAAACTCCCCGTAAGCGTTGTTTCCGGCGGCAAAATAGGCTCCAGTCCGCGTGCTTTTCTGTCGATATTGATCGCGCACATCAGTCCGCCGACGATGGACTCCATATACCCTTCGACGCCGCTTATTTGTCCGGCAAAAAAGACGGTTCCGTTCTTTTTCAGACTGAAATCGTCGTTTAAAAGAGCCGGAGCGTTGATAAAAGTATTCCTGTGCATAACGCCGTACCGAACGAATTCGGCATCTTTGAGCGCCGGTATCATACCGAATACTCTCTTCTGTTCGCCGAATTTCAAGTTGGTCTGAAATCCGACAAGATTATATAAGTTGCCCGCCGCGTCTTCCTTCCTCAGTTGTACGACGGCATACGGCCGACGACCTGTCGCGGGATCGGTAAGTCCTACCGGACGAAGCGGGCCGAACCGCAGCGTATCCTCTCCTCTTGCCGCCATAACTTCCACCGGCATACACGCCTCGAACACGTCGCCTTTTTCAAAGTCGCGCAAAAGCGCTCTTTCGGCGCTGACGAGTTCTTTTACAAAGGCATAATATTCCTCTTTGTCAAGCGGAAGATTTAAATAATCTTCCCCGCCCTTTCCGTACCTTCCGGCAAAGAAGGCGTGATCCATATCGATGCTTTCCTTCTTAACGATAGGCGCTACCGCATCGTAAAAATGCAAGTGTTCCTCTCCGGAAAGCAAAGCTATCTTATCGGTCAATTTTTGCGAGGCGAGCGGCCCTGCCGCGATCACCGTCCAGTCGTCGATCTCATCGCACTCTTCGCGTATCAGGTTCAGATTCGGCATGGAAAACAGTTCTTGCTCCACCTTTTCCGAAAACAGTTCCCGATCGACCGCCAATGCGCCGCCTGCCGGCACGGCGCAAGTCTCAGCCACGCGAAGGACGAAGCAATCAAGCGCTTTCGCCTCTTTTTTAAGCGCTCCCTGAGAAGTAGCGACGTCCGTCGATTTAAGGCTGTTACTGCACACAAGCTCGCATAACTTGTCCGTTTTGTGCGCCGGAGTGCCGACACTCGGACGCATCTCGTACAGATCGACCGAGTATCCGCGTTTCAAAAGTTGATAGGCGCATTCGCAACCGGCCAAACCGCCGCCGATGATCTTTATTTTCATTCTTCGGTCGGTATCACTACGTGATTACATTTTTTGCTGACGCAAATATACTGTTTTTGTCCGTCTTTAATAACAATGCGCATGACGTTACGGCATTTCGGACAAAAGATCGGAGCCGGGATCTCCCAACTCATAAAGTCGCAGGTAGGATAGTTTCCGCATCCGAAAAACACCTTACCCGTTTTGGTCTTCTTCTTTACGATCTTGCCGCCGCAGCGGGGGCATACGCCGACCACTTCGTCGATATTCTTGATATTTTTGCATTTCGGGAAATTAGGGCAAGCCAGAAACTTACCGAATCTACCGTTTCTGACCACCATATTCGCTCCGCACTTGTCGCAAATAACGTCGCTGACCTCTTCGTCCAAACGGACTTTTTTCTCGGACGAATACGCCTTCGACAGACTTTCGGAAAAATGCGGATAAAAATCGGAAATGATCTTCTGCCATTCCGTACCGTTGACGATATAGTCGAGTTTGTCTTCCATTGCCGCGGTAAACTTGATATTGACGATGTCGGCAAAGTTCTTTTCCATAAATTCGGTAACCTTGAAACCGAGTTCGGTCGGCTTCATATTTTTACCGTCTTTTTCGGTATAATCACGCTTGGCAAGGACGGAAACGACCGAAGCGTAAGTTGCCGGTCTACCGATCCCGTTTTCTTCCATCGCCTTGATGAAAGTGGATTCGGTATATCTGGAGGGAGCCTTCGTGAACTTCTGTTCCGACTTCAGATCCTTTAACGTAAGTGTCTCTCCTTCCGTAAAGTCAGGCAGTCTCACGTCGTCCTCGTCGTCCTCCTTAACCGTATCGTACGCTACGGTATAACCCTTAAATTTGACAGTTTTGCCGGTCAACTTAAATCCGTATTTATCGCCGCCTTCGCTGCCGACGATATGGACGTTGAGCGTGTTATAAACGGCGTCCGTCATTTGACTTGCGAGATATCTGTCATAAATCAACTTATACAAACGATATTGATTCCTACCGATCTTGTTTTTGATGCTTTCCGGCGTTCTTTCAATGGAAATAGGTCGAATGGCTTCGTGCGCGTCTTGTACGTTGCTTCCTTTTGCCGTATATACGTTGTATTTTGCCGGAGCGTATTCTTCGCCGTATACCGACTTGATGTAGTCGGCGCAGTCTTTTTGCGCTTCTACGCTGACGCGTACGGAGTCGGTACGGATATAAGTGACGAGCGCGGTCAATCCTTCGCCTTCGATCTCTACGCCTTCGTAAAGCTGTTGCGCGATCTTCATGACTTCGGGCGTGGATATCTGCAAGCGTGCCGAACCGTCCTGTTGGAGCGTACTGGTGGTAAACGGCGGATAAGGATGGCTCTTGCTGACGCCTCGTTTGACCGTATCAACGAAGTAATAGGCTCTCTTTAAGCGCTCGACAACGTTGTTTGCCTCTTCGCTGTTTTTAACGGTCAATTTTTTCCCGTTCAAATCGTTAAGAAGCGCCTTGATGGCAGAAGTCTTGCCTTCTTTCTGCAAAAAGGCGAAAATATGCCAGTATTCTTCCGGCACGAACGCAAGGATCTCTCTTTCTCTGTCGACGATCATCTTGAGCGCGGCGCTCTGCACGCGACCGCCGGAAAGCCCCTGCTTGATCTTTTGGTTCAGGATAGGACTGATTTTATAACCGACGAGCCTGTCCAAAACGCGTCTTGCCTGCTGCGCGTCGACAAGATTCATATTGATGTCGCGCGGCTGTTTCAGCGCGTTATTGACAGCTCTGTAGCTGATTTCGTTGAATTCTATACGACAATTCTTTTCTTTGATCTCCAAAACGTTGCTTAAGTGCCAACTGATCGCTTCTCCTTCGCGGTCCGGGTCGGTTGCGAGATAAACTTCTTGGCTCTCTTTTACGGCGGCTTTCAGACGCTTTACCACGTCTTGCTTATCTTTGACCATAACGTACGTCGGCTTAAAATTGTTTTCGATGTCGATACCGAGGCTTTTTTCGGGAAGGTCGCAGACGTGACCGCTGCTGGCGAGCACCCGGAAGTCTTTTCCGAGGTACTTTTGTATCGTTTTCGCTTTGGTTGGTGATTCTACTATGACCAGTTTCATTTATACGCTCCAATAATTGTGTTTGGTTTTTGTTATCAATCCGACCGATTCCATTTTTATCAGCAAAGAATTGAGTTGCGGCACGGTCAGATCAACGATCTGCAACAATTCTTCAAAGTGCATCTCTCCGTTTTTGTTCAATTCGTCCAAAATTGCACTTTCATTCACGTCCAGTTGAATGGCGCTCGGCTTGGAAAGATCGACTTTCTTCAAACCGATTTCATCATAAATATCGTTGACGTCGGTTACGGCGCGTGATTGACAATCTTTGATATAAAGATTACAACCGGCGCTTGCTTTGTTATAAATACTGCCGGGAACACAGAAGACGTCCTTTCCCTGTTCCAAAGCATAATTGATGGTTAGTATCGTTCCGCTTTTCTCTCCGGCCTCCGTAACAAGAACTCCGCGTGATAAACCGCTGATAATGCGGTTCCTCGCGGGAAAATTATGAGCATTGGCTATCTCTCCCGGCGCATATTCCGAAATAACGAGCCCTCTTTCGACGATCTCGTCGTATAAGCCCTTATTTTCGGGCGGATACACAACGTCGACGCCGCAGCCGAGGACGGCTATCGTCTTTCCCATATTGTCAAGGCAGGCTCTGTGCGCGACCGAATCGACGCCTCGCGCCATACCGCTGACGATACAGAACCGAGAAGACAGATTACTTACGAAGTCCTCGGTGACGCGTACGCCGTACTTGGTCGGATACCGGGTGCCAACGACCGCGAAGCAATCGCTCTTCATCAGTTTTACGTCGCCTTTGCAGTACAAAAGCACGGGCGCGTCGTCGTACATAAGTAACTGCTTCGGATATTCTTCGTCCAAACAAGTCACCACTTCTATGTCTTTGCGCGCTAAGGTGCGTTCGATCTCCTCCGTTCCGACCGATAAACTCGCGCACAATTCGCCGTAATCCTTTTCGGACAGAACGCCGAGAAGCCTCTGTCGAAAATCGGATACGCCGCCGAGAATGGCCTCCGGTCTACCGTCCAAAGCGGAAAAAACCTTCTTCGCTTTGACAACGCCGATCCCCGACGTTCGATTGATAATAATAACCGCCTTTTTACGATCCGTCAACATTATGCGAAGACCATCTCCTTTTTATCGACGGTTTTGTATTGGATCGCTTCCGCCACGTCGTCTTGCGAAATATCGTCCCGACCGGCAAGGTCGGCGATCGTTCTGGATACTTTCAGTATTCTCGTCGCCGCGCGGGGGCTCAATCTTTCCGAACGGAAAACCGCCTCGAGCAGTTTCTCGCTCTCGGCGTCGATGGCGCAATACTTTTTGATTGACGCGTTCGACATCTGCGAATTGGTATATATCCCCTCGCCGGAAAAACGTATTCTTTGTATCTCTCGCGCTCTTTCAACGCGCTCTCTGACGACAGCGCTCGTTTCCGCCGGACGGCGAGAACGAAAATCGTCGTACTCTATGTTATCGACGGTAACGTAGATATCTATTCTGTCCAACAACGGACCGCTGATCTTCGAAACGTAATTCAGACGATCCCGGAGCGTACAAGTGCATTGCCTGGTTTCGCTTCCGTAATAACCGCACGGACAGGGATTCATGCTCGCGATCAACATAAACCGAGCCGGATACTGTATAGCTCTCGCCACTCGCGCGACTGAGATCATACCGTCCTCGATGGGCTGTCGAAGAGCCTCTAACGTTTTTCTGTTATATTCCGGCATTTCGTCCAAAAACAAAACGCCGTTGTGCGCGAGACTGACCTCGCCCGGCATTGCTTTCGCGCCGCCGCCCGTCAGGCTGTATATACTGGCCGTATGATGCGGCGAACGGAAAGGTCGATGTTTTACCATGCCGTCCTCTTCTCTTAATATACCGCTGACAGAATGTATTTTCGTCACTTCGATGGCCTCTTC
>CACXDF010000116.1 GCA_902766325.1 uncultured Eubacteriales bacterium
CCGAAAGGTTGGATCTCCTTTTGGATAAAGATTCTTTTACGGAAATTCTCGAAGAACCGGATCGCGACGGCGTTTATACCGGATACGCGGATACGATCATCTGTCCGGGAGCTATTTTATGACTTTGTTGAAAAAATAAATATCGAGAAAATCAAGGAGTAAACTATGTCGGAAAAACTGAAAAAACCTTCCGTTCTGATCCCCATCGTAGCTTTCTTTACGTTGGCGATCTTCGTCTGTACCGATCTGTATCGGCACTTCTTCGCGCTGAGCGTCTATTCCAAAATAGGCTCGCACTTCATGCATATCATGATGGCTCTTTGCATCGCGGTGTCCTTCGTCGCGTTGTTCTGGGTAGCCAATCGCACCCGTAATAAATACAACAAGATCATTGCCACTCTGACTACCGTCGTGTTTCCGCTCGTTCTGTTTCTTGTTCTGAGCGTTATTCCTCTGTCAAATCCCGCTATCGGGCGCGAATCCGCAGGTAACGCCGCGCTCATGAATTACGTTGCGTTCGGAATGGAAATGTTCGGATTCATCGTCTTCTTTATTTTGCTCGCTCCTGCGGTCAGACTGAAAATGACGATCATTTTATGTTCCGTCGTTTTGGCCGTTTCGGTCACCGCAATATCTTGTTGGGGAGCCTTAAATAACAGTATCACAGACTCCGCTGTCAATTACAAATGGGAACTGGACGCGCCCGAATATGCCGCGAAGCATCTGTCCCGAAAGTATAACTGCGGCGTCATGAAGGCCGACGAATATCATGACGGAAAGAACGGCGGTCCGTCGAAAGAGACCTCTTTTATGCAGGTCGCTTCCCGCACGGACAGAAAGACCTTCGACGACTATTGCAAGAAGGTCGAAGCGGCAGGATACGTTCCGGCAGGACAGTCTGAGATCGAGTCCATCGTCTCCCGCACATATGTTAAAGACGGAAAGATGCTCCACGTATACTTCAACTCCAAAGAAAAGACCGCGCGCATTATTACCGATCCCGTCAGCGCTACGCCCAAAGCGGCTTCTTACTCGTACGTAACGCAGCCGACCGATACAACGGCCATTTATCAATACGCTTTGATGTACGATAACGATTGCGACAACGATTACGAATACGGCGGCGGCATCGAACGTTGCGGTATGAACTATATCATCAAACTGGCCGATAACAAATTGATCGTTATCGACGGCGGAGACATCTGGCAGTCGTCCGACGCCGCGGTAGACGGATTCTACGATCTTTGCAAAGAAATAACGGGCAGCGAAGACCTGACCATCGCCTGCTGGCTGGGCACGCACGCTCACGGCGATCATATCAGTTTTTTCAGTAAATTTTTATATCGCTATAACGAAAAGGTCACCCTCGAACGCTATATGTATAATTATCCCAACTGGAAAGAAGTAGACAACGGGAACGAGGACGCCACTTATCTTTTGTTCCGCCGTTTCGAAAAATACGCTCCGGACGCTATGCAGATCAAACCGCACACCGGCGAGACCTTTACGCTGGGCAACGCCAAGTTAGAAATACTTTATACGCACGAAGACGCTTTCGACTATCGCGTCAACAAAACCGCCATTTACGACTTCAACGATACCAGCACTACCTATCGCTTCACGTTCGACGATAAGACCACCTTCCTGGTCGTCGGCGATATGAGCCGTTACGCGCAAAAGATCGTAGCCCAAAACTATACCGAAAAAACGCTGAAATCGGATATCGCGCAAGCCGCGCACCACGGTTACAACGGACTGGACGCCCTTTATCCCCTTATCGACGCCGAATATATGTTCTTCCCTCAAGGATACGATAACGCGGTCCTGGGTGAAAACGAAGGCGCCGGCAGAAACTACAAAATCGTCAAAAAGTATACCGACGAAAAAAATATCTTCCTTATCAACAAAGAAACTTACGGCCTTATCATCAAACCGGACGGCTCCATCGAAAAAGACCCGACCGTTCGTCCCTATATCGGACCGGATTTCGACAACGGAGAATACTTCGACGGATCCTGTTATTGATCGGGAAAACAACTAAACAAAAAAACAACGTCCGGACTCCTCTTCGGGCGTTGTTTTTTATCTTCCGAAAGATAAATTGCCGAAAATTCCATATTGATTTTCGCGTGCGCGTATGTTATACTTAGAAAAGATTATTTGAAGAGGTACAAGTGAAGAACAATACCGCCGCAAAGAAGACTCTTATTTGCTTCGTCGTTTTCATCGTCATATTGGGACTGACGGCCTGGATCGGGACGTTCGCTCTCCGTGGCGCCGAAAAAACGACCTTTTCTTCGGCGGAAGAAGAGATCGAATACGAAGTCTATTCGCTTGACCTTTCCGCCTGGACGGCGGAAACGTACCGGAACGCGCCCGACTTTACGCGCGATACGTCCGTTTCTCTCGCCGGTCGTCCGTATACCGTCATCGGATATACCCTTTCGACCACCGCGGAACAACAATACTCCATCGAAGCTGCTTTATATTCGCCGGAACTCGACGTTCTTCGTAACGCTTATTTGTTCCGGTTTTCTTATTTTACGCGTATGCGCGCAGGCACCCCGCACGAAGTGACTTTATACGCGAGCGAAGACGGACTCGGTTACGAAGAAGTCGGCTCCGTCCTCTGCCGCGCGACGGGAGACGAATTCAGAACGGCCGATATTTCTTTGTCCGTCCCGTTCAAATATCTGAAACTCGGCGTCCGTACTTTTTATTCTTACGACGACGATATGGACGCGACCGATCGCGGATTGTACTTTTTATCTTCCGGCTTCGCGCTCGTCGCCGAAAAAGAAGCCGTCTTTGAACGATCCTACTTTGATATCTCGTACGACGCGCTTACTTTCGTTTATAACGGCGAAAAACAGGCGCCCGCGGTCACCGTAACGTCCACCGTCTACGACGAAGACAACTTTATTTGTTCTGCGGAATACTTCGACGCGTTGGAGCCGACCCGAAAAGTCGATCCCGTACGCGCCGGTTCTTACGTCATGGTTCTTTCCGTCCGCAACCGTTCCAACAGCGTTTGCTTTACGGAAAATAAAGAGTTCGTTATCACAAAATCCTCTTTGACCGTCAACAAGATCGACTACGTCTGCAACGACTCTTACGTCGTCGTACTGCACGCCGATATCGTCGACCGGACGGGTCGCAAAGTCGAAAAAGAAGAACTCGGTCTGAAATACTTCACTTCCACCGTCAACGGCCACCGCGTCGAAAGCTCTTCTCCCGTTATGAATAAGCCCGCGGAAGCGTTTTCCGTAGGTATCGTCGTCACGAGCGAAAACTTCATCGCGCCGACCGATAACACTTTTGTCGCCGTCGAAAACGCGATCGGTTCCGACCCGATCTATTCTTTAAGCAAATACTACGTCGAGACCTATTGCGGACGGGAATTCGATTTCACGCGGAACGCTTTCTTTTCCGTATACGGCACGCCCGTCGAGCCTACGGTACCTCATCCCGTGACCTGTTACAGGATCGAGGGCGGTTCCGAAACGGAAGTAAGCGGGGTTAAAGACGCAGGGGACTATCGATGCGTTATGACCTATAAAGGTACGTCGCAAGAGTTTTTCGTAACGATCAAACCCCGTCCGGTCGTCGCTTTTTTATACACCGGTAAAGATATCGTCAAGTATTACGACGGTACGACCGATTTGTTCGATCGCGATACCGATACCGTCATCACCGCGCTCGGTCCGTCCGATCTCGTCTCTTACGACGATCCCAATTTTGCCGGAGAAGACGGGCTGATCCGCACAACGGAGATCAGCGACGTCGTTGCGCTCTCTTACGCCAAAGCGACTTTTGCGCGCGCGGTCGGTAATACCTATATTTCTTTGATCGATCCCGTTCTGATCGGCTCGGGAGCGTCCAACTATTACATCCATCCCTCTTTCCACGTTCTTTCGGCCGTTCTTCTCGATGAAGATACGTTTGAAAAAGCGTCCGGCTCTTATTATAAGACCGCTGACTCTTATTATCATGAAGGAAAGACCTACGTAAAGACCTCGTTCGCTCGCGTCGACGTCACCGTCGGCGGCCCGGTAGAAGGCGTTTATTACGAAAAATCGGGCGAAAACTACGTTCTTACCGAAGATACTGTTTTTGCCGCCGGAAAAGAATACTGTTTCTTGAATTCCGAGACCGCGGTGACGAACAACGTCGTCTCCATCCTTGCGACAAACGCCGTTCTCCGCTCCGACAAGGACGAAAACGGAAACACCATTACCTGCCCGGATAAAGTGTATACGCCGGACGACTACACCGCCCCGGGCGTCGATTCCGACGTCGTTCTGCCCTGTTACGGCAACGGAGACCCGTTCACGTACGCA
>CACXDF010000117.1 GCA_902766325.1 uncultured Eubacteriales bacterium
ATACGAGCGTGCGCGGCGTTCTTCAGCGCGTTATACGCGATATCGATATCTTCTTTTTTGCAACGGGACAAAGAACAAACGGTGGACTTTTTTACGACTTCGGCGATCTGACGCACCGATTCCGCATCGTCGATACTCGCCGCGGCAAAACCCGCTTCGATAACGTTGACTCCGAGCTTTTCCAATTGGAGAGCCATTTCCACTTTTTCATAAGCGAGCATGCTGTTGCCGGGCGCCTGTTCGCCGTCCCGCAAAGTGGTATCCAAAACAATAATTTTTCTCATAAGAAGCAAACCTATCTTGTATTCTGATTCTATTTATAGTATAATTTAAAAAAAAGCCGATGTCAACGTTAATGGACGGCTGAACGCAAAGGTGGATCATGAAATTCTTGGTTATTCCCGATTCTTTCAAGGGGAGCATAAGCTCGACGGAATTCTGCGAGATCGCAAAAAAATCGTTACGGATCGATGCAAGCGACGAGATCGAATGTTATCCGATCTGCGACGGCGGAGAAGGAAGCGTCGATTGTCTGACGAAGATCTTCGACGGAAAAGTCGTTACCGCGCCGGCAACCGACGGAAACCTCTTTAAGAGAAAAGCTATCTACGGCTACGATAAAGAAAAAGCTTTTATTTCCGTCGCCGAAACGTCAGGCCTTGCCAAAACGCTCATTAAAGATCCCTTCGTGACCACGACGATGGGTATGGGCGAACAGATATTGCAAGCGAAACACCTCGGAAAAAAGAAATTTATTCTTTGTCTCGGCGGCAGTTCGACCAACGACGGAGGCGCAGGGCTCGTTTACGCTTTGGGCGGAAAATTCTTGAATGATCGCGGCGAAACCTTTTTGCCTACCGGCGGAAATCTGTCCGAAATTTCTTCGATCGATCTGACCGATTTTTATAAAAACATCGACGGATCGGAATTTATCGCTATGTGCGACGTCGTCAATCCTCTGCTCGGAGAAAACGGATGCACTTATGTTTACGCGCCGCAAAAAGGCGCAAAAAAACCGGAAGAAAGGGATAAATTAGAACAAAACATGAAGGTCTTCGCCGAAAAAACTGCATTCCTCGGCGTCGATCCGTTTACACCCGGCGCAGGAGCCGCCGGCGGGCTCGGATATTGCGCTCTCGCCTTCTTAAAGGGGAAGATCGTACGTGGCATAGACTTTATTCTGGATGCGATCGACTTCAAAACGAAAGCAATGTCTTCGGACGCTATTATAACGGGCGAAGGTAAATACGACGCGTCTACTTCGTACGGTAAGGCCGTACGCGGCATTATGGACAGAGCGTCGGAGCTCGGAAAGGACGTTTACGTCTTTTGCGGCAAAAACGACGTGCCGGGCGACAAACGCGTGCGCGAATTGAACGATCCGGATATGTCCTTGCAAGATAATATGCGATTGACCGCCGAGCACCTGAAAACGGCTCTAGAACAATTTCGGAAAACACTATGAACGACTTTAACGCCAGAAATAAAAACGCCGCCTTCGTCATGGCGGTCGGAACGCTGCTGAATATTCTCCTTTTCGGCGTCAAACTATGGATCGGACTCGCCGCGAACAATATCAGCATTCTTACCGACGCCATCAACAACCTCGGCGACGTGCTGAGCTGCGTCCTTTCTCTTGTTTGCTTCGTCCTTATCCGCACGCAACGAAAAAGCGAACGCTACCCGCACGGTTTTTCCCGACTGGAGAACGTATCTTCTTTCGTTATGTCTTTACTCATCGTTCTCATCGGCGGTTACTTCTTTGTTACCGCTCTAAACAGGTTGATGCTCGCAAGTCTGGTCGTTTTTAAATGGACGTACTTCTACATTCTGCTCGGTACCGTCGTCGTGAAAGCCGGCATGGCCGTTTTTTACTTTTTCCAAAACAAAAAAATCCATTCCGACGTTCTGCGGTGCGCTATGTTTGACAGCGTCATAGACGCCTCCATCACCATGATGACCGTGATCGGCCTTATACTGATCCGCTACGTACAACTCCGCGTGGACGGCGTTTTCGGCATTATCGTCAGCACCTTAATGATCGTCGAGGGCGTGAAACTTTTTATTACGAACCTGCGCTTACTTATCGGTTCCGGGATCGGTAAAGAAGACAAAGAAAAGATCCTGGACTCTCTGCAAAAAACGGAAGGCATATCGAACGTCAGGATCGTCGATTACCACGATTACGGCCCGAACGAAAAGAACCTGCTTGTTTCTGCCGTCTTTACAAATAACGACGCAGATGATATCATAAAAACAACGACGGATAAAATACTATCCGAAACGGGAATAAAAATATATTTTATCTACGAGGTGGAGCATGAAAACTAAAACGAAGAAAAAAGGAAGAGGCCTAAAGATCACCGCGATCGTTTTGGCGGCGATCATTTTCGTCATCGGCGTGTGCGTACTCATAACGTACATAAGCAGCGAAGCCAATATTAAGTATGCAAAAAGCGTTGAGACGGTCAAGATCGAAAATCAACTAAAACCGGAGATCGACCCCGAAACCGGCTTTTGGACGTTCAAATGCGACCGTGATTTCCGCGTTATGCAATTGACCGACGTTCATATCGGCGGCGGCTTCCTTTCCATTCAAAAAGACAACTGGGCTTTAAACGCTGTCGCCAATCTCATTACCGATCAAAAGCCCGATCTCGTCATTGTAACCGGCGATATCGGCTTCCCGGTTCCTTTTATTGCCGGCACGTTCAATAATTTAACTCCCGTAAAAGAATTTTCTTCGTTGATGGAAAAACTGGGAGTATACTGGACTTTCGTCTACGGCAACCACGACACCGAAGTTTACAGCTACTACACTCGCGACGATATCGATCGCTACTATAACGAAAAAATAGCCGGCGGAGAATTTAAGTACTGCCTTTATAAGAGCAGTTTTTCCGGCACGATCGACGGCTATGAAGGAATAGAAGCGGACGCAGGTTACGGCAATACCGTCATCAACGTAAAAAACAGCGAAGGAGTCATCACCCAAAGTATGTTTATACTCGATTCTCACTCCTACGAAAAAGGTTTCTTCCAGGATTACGATCATATGCATAAATGTCAGATCGACTGGTACGAAAAGACCGTGAAAGAATTAAACGCGCTCAACAAAACGAAGCTCGGTCTTACCGGTGACGTCATGACGCTTAAATCTCTCGCCTTTTTCCATATCCCTATGAGCGAATATAAGGACGCATATAAAGAATGGTACGACAACGGACAAAAAGACACCGAAAGCGTCCAACTTAAATACGGCGTTATGGGAGAAGATCTTGACGGAGAATGGGTCTACTGCGGCGTAACCGAAGACGAACTCTTTGAAACCATGATGAGATTAAACAGCACCCAAGGCGTCTTCTGCGGACACGATCACTACAATAACTTCTCTCTCTTCTATAAGAAACCGACCGACGATCACAGTATCCGCTTGACTTACGGCATGAGTATTGACTACCTTGCCTACTTCGGTATCGCCAAAAAAACCGCGCAACGCGGATGCACTATGATCACCGTTAAAACCGACGGTAGCTTCGACTGCTTCGGATACCGCTTAGTCGATAAAACAATTATTGATTAATACCCAAAATTCTGTTGCCAAACAGAAAAAAAAGATGTATAATAGGACTCGCTTTTAATCAAGTCGACCTACTATACATGGAGAGATGTCCGAGAGGTCGAAGGAGCACGACTGGAAATCGTGTGTACTGCGAACCAGTACCATGGGTTCGAATCCCATTCTCTCCGCCA
>CACXDF010000118.1 GCA_902766325.1 uncultured Eubacteriales bacterium
ACTTCGTTATAGTCGAGATCGGCGGGGAGCTTCTTTTTTTCCATTTTCTGCATTTCTTTGATCTCGCGTTGTAATTTGACGAGATACCCTTCGTACTTGAGTTCCGTTTCTATACGACGAAGCAAGAAAGGATCTTCGTCTTTAAAAGACGGATCGACGGCGATAAGGTCGTCTACGGTCAAGGGAGAACGCTTCAAAAATTCTTCTCCGCCGATACCGCTCGTCGGTACGGGTTCGCCCTTATTCTCCATAACGGTTGCGATCTGCTCTTTTTTATAGCGAGACGTTTTTATTTTTTCCCGAAGGCGTTCTTTTTCCGCCTGCATTTTTTGGTAACGAGCGTATCGTTCGTCGTCGACGAGACCGATTTGGCGGCCGATCTCCGTCAGACGTTCGTCCGCGTTATCCTGCCTTAGTTGCAAACGGTATTCCGCGCGGGAAGTCATCATACGATACGGTTCTTCCGTGCCTTTGGTCACAAGGTCGTCGACCATAACGCCGATATAGGAGTTATCGCGGGTGAGAATAAGCGGCTCTCTTCCTTCCAAAAAGAGTCCGGCGTTGATACCGGCGAGTATCCCCTGCCCGGCGGCCTCTTCATATCCGCTGCTGCCGTTGATCTGACCTGCGGCGTATAACCCGATATATTTTTTTACGGCAAGGGTGGGCAGAAGCGCGAGCGGGTCGAGACAATCGTACTCGATGGCATAGCCGTAGCGCATGATCTTGGCGTTTTCCAGTCCCACGACGGAATGGAGCATGCGTTCCTGCACGTCGAAAGGCAAAGAGGTGGACAGACCCTGCACGTACATTTCGTCGGTGTCCTCCCCTTCCGGCTCGATAAAGATCTGATGACGGTCGTGATTGGCAAAGCGGACGACCTTGGTTTCGATGGACGGGCAATAGCGCGGGCCGGTCGAAGTGATGGAGCCGTTATAGAGGGGGCTCCTGTCCAGGTTATCCAGTATGATCTTATGCGTTTCCGCATTGGTATAGGTCAAATAACAGTCGCGTACGTTACGGGCTTTTTCTTCGGTCATTAAGCTGAAAGGATAAATGTTTTCGTCCCCTTTCTGCACGATCATTTTTGAAAGGTCGACCGAACTCGCCAAAACGCGCATGGGCGTACCCGTCTTAAAACGACGCATGGGAAGACCCATCTTTTTAAGCGAGGCGGACAGATAAGTCGAACGGCGATATCCGGCGGGACCGCATTTTTCGGAATAGTCGCCGATAATGATGCGACTGTCCAAATAGACGCCGGTGGTCAAAACGACCGCTCTGCACGCGTATACGTCGCCGAGCGTGGTCTTGATACCGCAAACCCGATTCCCCTCGGTCAGTATCTCGGCAGCTTCCCCTTCCAGAACGTCAAGATTCTCTTGCCGTTCGATACGGTTTTTCATCAAACGGTGATACTTGTCTTTGTCGATCTGGTTGCGTAGAGAATGAACGGCGGCGCCGTTACCCAAGTTGAGCATACGGGTCTGCAAAGTAGCCATATCGGCCACACGACCCATTTGTCCGCCGAGAGCATCCACTTCGCGGACGATATGTCCTTTTCCCGTACCGCCGACGTTCGGGTTACACGGCATAAACCCGAGCGCATTCAGCGTCAAACTCATCAAAAGGGTCTTGTGACCCTTTTTTGCTAACGCAAACGCGCTTTCTATGCCCGCGTGTCCTCCGCCGACGACGATGGCTTCGTATTCTTTCATCTATTTATCTTATTTCGTTGCGAGATAGCCTTCGACGAGACCGTTGACTTTGCTCTTATCGAACTGTCCGGCGATCTTGGGCATAACGGCCTTGATGATCATGCCCTTGGTCTTGGGAGAAGCGTCCGCATAAACGTCGGCCTCTTTGATAATGGCAAGGACTTCTTCTTCGGTCAGTTGTTTCGGCATATAAGCCGTCAAAATGGCTACTTTTCCCGCGGCTTCGGCTTCTTTTTCGGCATTCTTGCCCGACCACATTTCGCGCACTTCGTTTTGTACTTTGATCTCTTTGGCGATCCCTTCGTACATTTCGGCGTCGGTCACAACGTGGCCGGCTTCCGTCTTTTCTTTGGCGATGATATACGCGACGACGGCTTCGAGCGCGTTCTTCTTGGCGGTATCGCCCGTTTTACGGGCGTTCATAAAATCTGCTCTGATTTGATCTTTTAACATAATGACCTCTTATTTATTTTCTGCTTTGATTTTGATGGTGACGGTATAATCGCCGATCTCGGCTTTTTCTTCGGCGTCCGCATTCTCCACCGGGCCGAGGGCAACGGCGAGGATGTCGGAACGGATCTTTTCCGCATAGGCGCTCACGGCAACGTTCGCGTCGGCGTCTTCGGAAGATATTTCCGCATAAATACGCTGTTCTACGGCATAGCCGGCCTCTTTACGCATGACCTGGATCTTACGGACCAATTCGCGTACGAAACCTTCTTTGATCAACTCCGGATCGAGGGTCGTGTCGAGAGCCAGCGTGAACTTCTGTTCGCTCTCCACGACGTAACCGTCCTTCGGACGATCGTGCTTATCGAACAGGTCGGCCTCCAGTCCGGTAAAAGGCCCGATATCGACGGAACCCGCCGCGACCAACTTGGCGAGCGAACGCATTCCTTCGGCGTCCAGTCCGTCCACCAGACCTTTCAAGGTCTGCGCGTCCTTTTTAAGACGCTGACCGGCAATACGGAAGTTGACGGTAAAGTAGGCTTCGTTGAACTCTTCGCCGCCGACCGAGAAGAGCACTTCTTTGACGTTAAGTTCGTCGCGAACGACGGAAAGGAGCGGTTCGACCGTCTTTTTATAATCCTCGGACGTTTGGATATACAACGTGCGCAAAGGCTGTTTTACTTTCAACTGCGCCGCGTTACGCATACGCTGTCCGCAGGCGATGACCTCTCTGACCGCTTCCGTTTCCGCAAGAATATCGCCGAAGTCGGGACAAGCGATAGGAGTCGGATAGGTCGTCAGGTGTACGCTGACGGGAGCGTCCTTTTCGAGGGCGCGGACGGTGTTTTGATAGATATGTTCGGTCAAGAACGGGATAATAGGCGCCATAATACCGAGGGTCGCTTTGATGGCGTTATAGAGGCACCAATACGCGTTCATCTGATCCACTTTATCGATCGACTTCCAAAATCTCTTGCGGTTAATACGGACATACCAGTTACTGACGTCGTCGCAGAAACTCTCGAATTCTTTGGTAACGACCGAAGTACGGAAGGACTCCATGCCCGCCGTGGCCGTTTCGATAAACTTATTCGTACGGGCGATCAGCCATTTATCGCTGTTCGTAAAGGTGGCGAAATCGGGCTTGAAGTTTTCCACGTCCGGGTTATCCAGACTTGCATACAGATTGAAGAAGACGTAAATGTTCCAGAAAGAAAGGATCTTCCTTCTCGTTTCGTCGGTGAGGTTATAGCCGAAGCGCACGTCGCCGGTATAAGGCGCGGCGCAATAGAGGTAACGGACGGGATCGGCGCCCATTTTCTCGGCGGCTTCGTCAAATTTGATCATAAATCCGGACTTATGGAACTTACTTCCGTCTTCCTGTACGACGGACGAATGGGTCACGACTCTTTCGTACGGGGCCTTGCCCGTCAAAACGACGCTCATAAAAAGCTGAGAATAGAACCACAAACGGATCTGCTCTTTCATTTCGATGACAACTTCGCTGGGGAAATTCTTCTTGAAGTATTCCGGATCGGAGAAGTATTTTTTGGTGGAGAACGGCGTGATACCGGCATCCAACCAGCAGTCGCCTACTTCGGGGATACGCTCGACGAGTTCTCCGCAATGGGGACAACGGATCTTGATCTTGTCGATATAAGGACGATGCAGGTGCGGCACGCCTTCCAAAGAATGATTTTCGGACAGTTCGATCAATTCTTCTTTGCTGCCCACGACGGTCAAATGACCGCATTTCTTACAGGGATAGAACGGAAGCGGAAGTCCGTAGAAACGCTTACGGGAGATATTCCAATCGCCCATATTGGTCAGCCAGTCTTCCATACGCTTTCCGGCGTAATCGGGTTCCCACTTGACCGAACGAGCGGCGGCGATGAGCGCCGGCTTCAGACTTTCGGTCGCGATACTCCATTCGTCCACGAGCTTAAACACGACGTCGTGCTTACATCTCCAACAATGAGGATAGCTGTGGGTAATGGGTTCGGTCCTGTAAAGGGTGTTCCGTTCCGTCATGATGCGGACGACGATATCGAGGACCTCGCCGGTCGACTTACCGGACAATTCTCCGAAGCCGGGCAGAATAATACCGCTATCGTCGATGGGACAGATGGCAGGCAGGTTTTCTCTCTTGCCGAGATCGAAGTCCTCCGCGCCGCAACCGGGAGCTATATGAACGACGCCTACGCCTTCGGTGGCGTCTACGTCCTCCCACGGAACGATCTTATGCGGGAACTTTTGACACTCGAATTCGGGGAAGACGGTAACGTATTCTTTACCGACGAGCGCCGAACCTTTGAATTCTTCCAAAACGGTAACGATATCGCCTTTTAACTTTTTGACGGCGTCCTTAATGAGAATAACGGGGAGTTCGTCCGACTTGACCTGCACTTTAACGTAATCCATGTCGGGATTAACGGCGAGCGCCACGTTACTGGTCAGCGTCCAGGGCGTCGTCGTCCAAAGGAGCATTTTTGCGCTGCCGTCGACCAAGGGCAACTTTCCGTAAATGGAGGTATGGGTCACTTCGCTGTAGCTGCCGCTCATTTCGTGTTCGGAAAGAGAGGTACCGCAACGAGGACACCAAGGCATCGGACGATGGCTCTTTACGAGCAATCCGCGATCGTGACAAACTTTAAGAAAATGCCAGATCGAAGTAATATTGAGATCGGTATTGGTAAAATAGCTGTGATCCCAGTCCATCCATTGACCGAGGCGCTTGCTTTGCTCGGTAATAACGCCGGAATACTTACGGACTCTCTCCATGCACTTTTCGGTAAAGTTATCCATGCCGTATTCCATGATGCCGCGCTTGTCTTTGATGCCGATCTCTTTTTCGGCTTCCACTTCCACCCATAAACCCTGCGAGTCGAAGCCGTTCTGATACTGACAGCTCTTGCCGTGCATGGCGTTATAACGGATGAAGCAGTCCTTCAGCGTTCTGCCCCACGCATGGTGAATGCCCATGGCGTTATTGGCGGTGATCGGTCCGTCTAAAAAGCGGAACCTTTCTCCGTGTTCGTTTTGCTTAACGAGTTTTTCGAAGCATTGATTCTCATCCCAGAATTTCATGACGTCGCGTTCGAGCGCGATAAAATCGGGAGACGGGTTTTCTTTTCTCATTTCCAGTGTATCCTCACTATTACTTAATTTCCCAATATTTGTATTTTTTTCCGCCTTTTTCTTCCGACATTTGGGAATTCGGGCAGGTATAATGGACGTTTACGTAACTCTGCGGATTGATCTCGATATGTTCCTCGATCCACAGATTAAAGCCGCCCCCCGTTCCGTACAAACCAGAGGGGTTATTGCTCGTCGTGTTCGCTATGGTCGCACTGTCGATATACACGTCCTTCAACGAACAACCGGCGAAAGAATTGATGCCCAATGCAACGACGTTTTCTCCGACAAAGATCTCTTCAAGCGAACTACACCCCTTGAAGGCGCCGGTCTCGACCATGGTAAGGGCGGCGGGCAATGATATGCTTTTTAAAGCCGTGCAGGACAAAAATGCGTCCGAAGCGATCGAAGAAACGACGCTTCCTTCCTCAAAAACGAATTCGCTCAACTTCCGGCAACGACTGAATGAATTGACGTTAACGACGCTTATGCCTTTCGGAAGACAAAAACCGCCGAGTTCGACGCAAGTATCGAATGCGTGTTCCCCGATCTCTCTCAAAGAAGATCCTTCCGCAAATTCGATCTTTTCTATTCCGGAGTTGTCGAAAAAGGCATATTCTTCGATCTTTTCGATCCCCGCCGATAAAGACAACTTTTCTATCAGGGCCGCACAATGAGCGAACGAATAAGATAGTATATCGCTACTCCCCGTAAGCGAAACGGTCCTTAACGAATCGGGGATCGAAAAATACGTTTTTTGATCGTTGTCTTCATAGACCTGAGAATAGCTATCGGCATTCCCGACGCCGAAGATGCTGCCGAACGCGACGTCGGCCCCCTTGCGGTCGTTACTCCCCGCAAACGACATGGACAAATTCCGGAGGCGGTCGCAACCGGAAAAAACGTTCCTGCCCATCGTCGTCAAAGTGTTCGGGATGGTGACGTCGGTCAATTCTTCGCAATTTTTAAAGGCGCCGTCGCCGATCGAAACGAGTCCGTTCGGGAAAACGAAACTTTTCATGGAATTACACCCGTAAAAGGCTTCTTTGCCCAAACTGAGAACGGAACCGGTCATCGATATTTCGTACAGGTTGGTCGCGTCATAAAAAGCCCTGTCCGGCAATCCGATATTGCCGTTTATCCGGACGATCCCGAGCTCCGGCAGATATTTAGTCCAAAGGTTCGTATGGAACGTTCCGTTCCCATTGAACACAAACGTATACGCGTTATCTCCGGAAGTGTTTCTCGATTTGTACACCAACAATTCGGCGTTTTCCTCGCGATAAGTTTGGGCGGCGGGCTCGCTTATTCCGCAAAACCGACATACGTTGTTGCGGTATTCGTGGTCTACTTTCTCAAGAGTCCGCCTTTGTTCTTGTCCGCATTTCGAACAAATAAAAAGGTCGTATCCTTCCTGCTTACAGGTCGGTTTGAGGCCGTTGGTAGACAAAACGAAATTATGTTCGCATTCCGTTTCTTCATCTTCGATCTCCTCTTCCTTTTTTTCTTCGCCGTAAAAAAACTTATTGATATCGTTAACAAGATCGCAAGCGGAAAGCGCGACGATCATAAAGATCGCCGTTAAAATAACAAATAACGCCAATAAACCGCTTTTATTCTTTTTCATATTGTCTATTTTACACGTTTACGCGCGTACTGTCAACTTAGAAGAACTATTTTTAAGATTAATAGAGGCTCTATTCGCATTTTTCTACCTCGAAAAAAGTCGAATGTTTCACGTGAAACAAAATTCAAGCTCTTTCGACGTTTTTCGACGACGAAAGACCTTTTCTTCCGTCGTCCGTATTGACTTCGCGGCTCAAGCGTTGTACAATATACGAAAAAGGTCTTTAAGCCGCAAAAAAGAGAGGTCTGTTTTATGAGTGTGAAAGCAATAAACGAAACGGGAAAACTCGCCCTTTACGAGATAGAAAACAAAGCCGGAATGCGCTTGCAAGTGACGGCTTACGGCGCGCGTATTCATAAAATTCTTACCAAAGATAAGAACGGAAATACGATCGACGTCGTTGCGGGGTTTGAAACACCGGAAGGTTTTTTGGGTGATAATCCCTACTTTAACGCCGTTATCGGGCGAGTGGCGAACCGTATCGGCAATGCGGAATTTACTTTGAACGGCAAAAAATACACTCTCTTTAAAAACGACGGAAATAACAGTTTACACGGTGGAAAAGAAGGTTTCGATCGTAAGATATGGCAAGCGGAACCGATGGGAGACGACGCCGTAAAAATGACTTACTTTTCTCCGGACGGAGAAGAAGGATATCCGGGCAATCTGACTACGACGGTAACGTATAAACTTACCGACGAAAACGAAGTGTCGATAGCATACGAGGCTATCTCCGATCAAGACACGATATGTTCTTTGACCAACCACGCGTATTTTAATCTCAACGGCGATTTTTCGACCGTTCTCGACCACGAAGTTTTTATCGATTCCGACAAAATCACCACAATCGACGGAAGCCTGATCCCGCACGGGGACTTCACGCCCATCAAAGGTACGGCGTACGACTTTTCCGTGCCGAAAAAGATCGGAAAAGACATAAAAACAAACGATTTTATGCTGAATATCGCTCGCGGGTACGACTTCAATTACGTGCTGAACAACGACTTTATTCATCCCGTTGCAACCGCTTATTCGTCCGGATCCGGCGTCAAAATGTCCGTATTTACCGACAGACCGTGCATGCAACTTTATACCGGAAATTTCCTTGACGGGCTGAAAGGTAAAAAAACATACGGCTATCAATCGGCTTTTTGTATGGAAACGCAAGGGTATCCCAACGCTTGCAACGTGCCCTCTTTTCCGTCGATCGAGTTAAAAAAAGGCGAGCGCTATAGCGCCCGCACTTCCTATAAATTCACCGTCGAATAAGATCCGATCTACTTCAGGATGAGCGCGCCGCGCTCCTTCCATACTTCGATCGCTCCGGACAGCACGGAAGCGGGAAACGGCTTTCCGTGCCCCGGATAAATGGTCTCGATACCGGACATCTTCTGCACTTTTTCCCAACTTTTAACCATTTCGAACTTATTTTTGATCCACATGGGAGCATATTTTTGGGCGCCGATACCGGACATAAAGAGATCGCCGCAAAATAGTTTTTCGCCTGCTTGCATGACGACGTCGCAATCGGTATGGCCTTTCAGAATTTTAAAGGTAATGCCTTCGCTTTCGAGCGGCTGCCCGCTCGGATCGAGCGAGGGACCGGTCACAGGCGGAAAGCACTGCGTCGCATCGACGAAAGCGACCGATAACTTAGACAAAACGAGGAGCGGAAACGAAGATATATAAGTTTGCATATCGTTCTTTCCGGCGGCGAGCCGCAGACGGTTCCCTTCGGCGGAGATCAATTGAGCGCCCGTTTTTTCGAGCGCGCTCCGCAAAAAACCGGCGTGGTCGGCGTGATGGTGCGTCAAAAAGATATATTTTATTTTGTCCGGAGATATATTTTTTGCGGCCAGTTTTTTCCAAAAAGTCTTTTCCTGTTGCCGATATCCCGTATCGACCATACAATAACCTTCGGAGAGCGGCACAAGGTAGGTATTGACGTAGTTGCTCGTGATCGTAATGACGTCCATTTTCTTTTTCCTCTTTTAAGAATTATATTTTATCGCCATCTTTTTGACGGCCTCTTTAATGCTTTCTCTTAAAGAAAGCGGTTCTTGCACCTCTACGTTTTCGCCGTATTGGAGCGCCCAGTATTTAAGGGCGTCCGGCGGTGCGAAGAGGATCGTTTCCACATAGTCGCCCTCGCTGCTCGTTACCGTAAATCGAGACCCGAACCAGTCCACAAGGTCGCTGAAGACCTTCTTATTGCAGCGCATTTTTACTTTTTCCGGTCGCCCGTCGATAAGGTACGGAAAGGTGGTATCGAGTTTATCCGGGCTGATATCTTCGGCTCCTGACACTTCTTCACGCGGGCGAGCGCGCTCTCTGCATATCTCTATATTCGTGATCCTGTCCACGCGGAAATATCCGATGGTATCCTTGCCGTCTTCGCAACAAATCAAATAATACCTTTGATTGTGCAAAAGTAAGAAATAGGGACTCACTTTCCAATCGCCCTTACGTAGGGGCGAAAGCTGTTTTTGCAGATTATAACCGTTATAAACGAAGCGAACTTTCTTCTTCTTGGAGATCGCTTCGTCCAATAGCTCTATCGTAAAGAAAACGGATTTGTTGGGCGTCTTGTCCCATTGTCTGTTGTAGGACAGGTGATTGGCCTCGGAAAAGAACATCCCGCCCTCTTTCTCGAGTTTACCGATCAGATCGCCCGAATGCTTATTATCTATGTAGCGAGAAGACAGCACCGCGTCGATCAAGAGGCGCAACTCGCTTTTTTCGAAGCGTCGCGTAAAAAGACAAATACCGCTCCTTGCGGAGTCTATCTCGTATCCCGCCCGACGTAACGTCTCTAAATTTCTGCCGACGGCCTTTCGTTCGCAAACGATATCGTATTTTTCTTTTAACAGCTCAACGATATCTTGTTGCGACAAGCGATGTTCGCTATCGGTATACTCCTCTAAAATTTGCAAAATCCGTAAAATGGTGATTTTTCTTCTCGGCATATCATTCGTTGTCGTACAAGAAGACGACCGCGCGCAGGTTGCCGCCCTCTTCGGTAAGATCGATGAATTCTCCTGCGTATTTATTCGATACGAGAGTAGTCTGAGAACACTTTACGCGAAGCTCGGCAATGCTCGCGGCAACTTCGGGAGCGCATTCCATCTCAATGCCCACGACTCCGTCTCTCGCGACCGAATCCAACAGATCCTTCAATGCCTGCAAACTGTTTACGTAAACGGGATATCCGTGTATAGCCGTATGGATGTAATAGTCGAAATCGACGTCCGAATCGGGTAAAAGGCCGTAGATCTCGGGCATACGGCCGTTCCGATCTTTACAGATCTGCGCGTACTCGCCGTCCGTCGTCAAGAAGCAACTGTGATCGGGATAAACGCGCGCGTCGGACTTGGCCACGCCGTACGCTACGTCCACGATATACCAATGTCCGTCCAACAATATTTTATTATAGACGCGATAAGAATCGGAAGTCGTTTTTGCAACCGCGCTCCGACAAGGAATGCCGGCGAGACCGCATAGCGCCGAGAATGCTTTCGCATATCCGTCCGAAAGCGCGTGAGGCGCGTTGGCGTTCTTCATTGCGAAAACGCCCTCCAAGTGGTAGGAATCGTAATTATTCATTTTCAGACGCGTTTCCGTCGCGGAAAGGGCTTCCGTCGCGCTGTCGTAGGCTACCGAGTAACAGAGCCAATCGTAGAAAGCAAGAACCTTTTCGCGATCGGACATCTTTTCGTCGATGAGAGAAGAATAGACGGTCTTGATCTGCTTATACAACGCGGCGAGTTCGTCGCTTCCCGTCGGTACGGGACGATACCCCCGTTCCATAACGTAACAAAGTTGATCGGAAGTAGAGACGTGCACGCCTATCTTCGCGTCGATCGGATAGGTGATATCGATCAGTTTATACGGCGACTCGGAATAAGAAGCGGACGCAACGTCCGGATTCTTTTCCACTTCCGCGGGCGTATCGAAACGCACGGGAAGATTGCCGTGCGGCACGGCGAAAGTCACGACGTAAGCGCCGTCCTCTTTTTTAGACATTTCGGTGATCATAAAATCAGTAACGTACGGCCCTTGCTGTTGCTGTCCGCAGATCATCGTGTACATATCCGTAAATTCGTTATCGATATCGTCCGGTATATCGACGTTGAACGCGTTCATCATTTCGGCAGTATACGTCAGCGTGCTGAAAAAGCTGACGGTAAAGGTATCGTAAAAGATCTCTTCCTCCCCAACCGTGACCATCGCGTTCCCTTTGCGTACAAGATCGTTATTCGACGGTTGGCACAAAAGAATATACTCCACAAGATCGTACAATTCGTCAAGGGTGGTAACGTAGCCGTTGATATTATTCGCGATGTTGGCAAAATACGGCGTCAGGCTCTCCGGAAGTTGCAAAACGTGCGTCGAGTCGCCCCCGCCTTGCACGTTGGGTATACCGTAGTGGCAAACGTCGGAATACACGCCGTCTTTTTGCTTAACGCGCAAGCTGAACTTATCGGTAAATCCGGCCACCTCGGACGGAATATAGAAATAGTTATCCCCGAATACGATCGACCTGTCGGCGCTGTCCAAAATAACCACTCTGTTATCGTCAAAAACAAGTTCCGCCTCATACCGGTTCACGCCGGCGCAAGGCGACCAATGAGCATACAACAGGTTTTCGCCCATATATTGACCGCCCTCGATCACCAGATTGGCGACTCTGCTGTCGGAGATCACGGCAAACGGGTAAGCCTCCGCTCTGTCAAAGTCGACGAGATCGCCCGCTTGCGGAGAAAGCGAATCGTCCGCGTCGTAGACACGGATCAACTGACTGACGTGATTATAAACGACTCTTTCTCCGTTTTGCGCCACGGTAGACAAAACACCGCCCGTTGTGGAAGTCACGAGCAAACGGAAGTATCCCGCGCTGCGCAGCGGATAATAGAACATTTCTCCTTTGGCGGTAGAGCGTATTTCCCTTTTTTGCGATAAATCATATTCGCCCGCTTCGTTACAGGCAAGATA
>CACXDF010000119.1 GCA_902766325.1 uncultured Eubacteriales bacterium
GCCGAAGCGGGCGTTGATATTATCGACACCGCGCTTTCTCCGTTCGCTAACGGAACCAGCCAGCCCTGTACCGAATCCATCGTCGCTACCCTCCAAGGCACCGACAGAGATACCGGATTGGATCTTGCCGCGCTCAACGACGTAGCCAAGGTCTTCAAGCCCGTTGCCGACAGACTCCTTAAAGAGGGCATTATCAATCCCAAAGTTTTACACGCAGACGCCAACGCTCTCATCTATCAAGTGCCGGGCGGAATGCTCAGCAACCTTATCAAACAGCTTTCCGATCAGAACGCCGCCGATAAACTCCCCGACGTTTTGCAGGAAGTCCCGCGCGTAAGAGAAGACTTCGGATATCCTCCGCTTGTCACTCCCACCAGCCAGATCGTAGGAACGCAAGCCGTTCTGAACGTTCTGAAAGGGGAAAGATACGCCATGGTCACCAAAGAAAGCAAAGGACTCCTTCGCGGCGAATACGGCAAGTTGCCGGCTGAACCCAACGCCGAAGTTGTCAAAAAGTGCATCGGCGACGACAAGCGTATCGAGTGCCATCCCGCAGACCTTCTCAAACCCGAATTCGAAGCCTACAAGAAGGAAATGGAAAAATACTACACTTGCGACGAAGACGTCCTCAGCTACTGTATGTTCCCGCAGGTCAGCGAAAAGTTCTTTAAAGCAAGAGAAGAAAAACATAAGCGTAAGTTGACCGTAAAAGTCAACGGAACGGAATACAACGTCGAAGTATACGACTCCGCTTATACCGCTCCGAAAGCGGCCCCCGCGCCGCAAGCCGCCGCTCCTGCGGCCGCTCCGCAACCGGCTCCGGCTCCCGCCGCCCCCAAGGCCGTCGGAAAGGGCACGCCCTTGCTCGCTCCGATGCCCGGAACTCTTTTGAAATATAAAGTAAATAACGGCGCGACCGTCAAAGCGGGCGAAGCCGTGCTCATTCTCGAAGCCATGAAGATGGAAAACGAGATCACCGCTCCCGCGTCGGGCGTCTTTAATTACGTTGCCGCCGAAGGCAGCAAATTGAATACCAAAGACGTCATCGCCACCATCGGTTGATGAAAGTATACGTAATAGGCGGAGGAGCCGCGGGTATGATGAGCGCAATTTGCGCTCGCAGACGCGGCTTCGACGTCACCATACTGGAGAGTAACGAAAAAACCGGTAAAAAGCTTTTTATTACCGGAAAGGGAAGATGTAATCTAACGAACAATTCTTCCGTGCAAAACCTTATCGAAAACACCGTGCGTAACGGTAAATTTCTGTTCGGCGTCTTTCGCAACTTTGACAGCGAAAAGTGCATGAACTTTTTCGAAGAACTCGGCGTGCCTCTGAAAACGGAAAGGGGAAACCGCGTTTTTCCCGTTTCGGATAAATCGTCCGACGTTATTTCCGCGTTGAACAACGAAATAAAAAGACTGAAGATCGAAGTTAAGCTCCGCCAAAGGGTTACCGGTTTTGTTATCAGCGATAATTCGATCCGGGAGATCGTAACGGAAAAAGAAAGATATACCGACGTCGGATACGTCGTTCTCGCAACGGGCGGATTCACGTATCCCGCCACGGGCAGCACGGGAGACGGGTATCGTCTCGCCGCTTCCGTCGGGCATACTATAGTCGATCCCGTACCTTCTCTTTGCGACGTTATTCTGAAAGAATCGACGGCCGGACTGCGCGGTCTTTCTTTAAAAAACGTAGAGTGTTCCGTATTTAAAGACGGCAAAAAAACGTATTCGGAATTCGGAGAGATGCTCTTCACCGACAAAGGTGTCGGCGGACCGTGCGTTCTGTCCCTATCCGCCCGCATTTGCCGAAGCGATTTTTCCGGAATGAAATTTCTGATCGACCTGAAGCCCGCTTTGGATGAAGAAACGCTGAAAGCAAGGGTGCAACGCGATCTCGACTCGCAAAACAACAAAGCGATCAAAAACGTATTGCCCGCGCTTCTGCCGAAAAGTTTGATCCCCGTCGTACTGGCGCAAGCGCAGATATCGGGCGAAAAGCAATGTAACGCCGTCACAAAGGCAGAAAGAGCGCGCCTCGTCGACGCCTTAAAACATCTGACCTTTCATATTCTCGGTTGTGAAAAGGACAGAGCGGTCATCACAGCGGGCGGTGTCAAAGTCGACGAAATATCGCCGAAAACAATGCGTAGCAAGCTATGCGACAACCTGGCTTTTGCCGGAGAGATCATAGACGTGGACGCTATGACGGGCGGATATAATCTTCAAATCGCGTTCGCGACCGGTTTTGCCGCCGGAAACAACGTGGAAATAATCGAATAAACAAGGAGGAAACCATGAATATCGCTATCGACGGACCCGGAGGAAGCGGAAAAAGCACCATCGCCAAGATATTGGCAAAAAAATTGCATTTTGCATACCTTGACACGGGAGCAATGTATCGAGCCATCGCCTATTACGCACTGGAAAAGGGCGCGGACGTCGCCGACGAAAAGACGATACTGCCTCTTCTTTCGGACATGGAAATGAAAGTATGGGAAGAGGGCGGCGTGCAGCAAGTATCCGTCAATGGGATCAATACCACCCCCTATATACGGGAAAACCGTATTTCCATGG
The DNA here is from genome assembly GCA_902766325.1 of uncultured Eubacteriales bacterium. Lineage (GTDB taxonomy): Bacteria > Bacillota > Clostridia > Christensenellales > DTU072 > CAG-1782. The sequence goes on from CACXDF010000119.1 coordinate 2,583, forward strand.
CGGCGAGCACAGTCTCGAAGATCCCCGCCGTACGTATCAAATTAGTAGAGTTGCAACGCGAGATCGCATCCAAAACCGATTGCATTTTGGACGGCAGAGATATCGGTAGCTACGTACTCCCCAACGCGGATTTCAAATTCTATATGACGGCGGACAGCAAAGTACGCGCCGAAAGACGGCATAAAGAACTGCTTGAAAAAGGTCAGGACATTCCTGTTGAAGCCTTGCTCGAAGAGATCGAAAAAAGAGACTTGCAGGACAAAACGCGTTCTTTCGCGCCGCTCGTAGTATGCGAGGACGCGGTCGTCATCGATACGACCGATCTGACCATTGAAGAAGTGACAGACCGTATTTGTCGAATCGTATGCAAATAATACTGGCCGAAAACTGCGGTTTTTGCAACGGAGTCGAACGCTCCGTCGCAATGGCAAAAGATGCCGTAAAAACGCACAAACGGGTTTTTTGCCTTCATCCGCTCATTCATAACGACGCCGTCGTGCGCGGCCTTGGTATCCCGGTTTTGACCGACCGGGCGGAATTACGCCCGGAAGACGCCGTGATTGTCAGCGCGCACGGGGCCGCTCCGGACGTTTATGATGACGTGCGAAAAAGCGCGGCGTTGATCGACGCGACCTGTCCGTTTGTACAAGAAATCCACAAAAAAGCTCGGGAATACGCCGAAAAAGGATACGAAATACTACTCCTCGGCGATAAAAGCCACGTCGAAGTGATCGGGACGGCGGGATGGTGCGAGGGTCATTGTCAGATCCTGTCCGCGCCGGAAGAAGCGGACTTGACACGCGCGGAAAAATTCGTACTGATGGCGCAAAGCACTTATAACAGCGATTTATTCGATTTGCAAGCAAAAAAAATTTGCGATTCCGCAAGAAAATCAAAAAAAATACTTGAAATAGTTAAAACTATTTGCTATACTACAATAAAGCGTCAAAAGGAAGTCGAAAAAATGACTTCCGAATGCGACATCATTTTGGTGATAGGGGACGAAAATAGTTCAAACACGCAAAAATTATATCGCATCGCCCGTAATAACGGTGCCGACGCCTATATCATATCGTCAATATCCGACCTCGAGTCGGTGCGAATAGAAAATAAAAATAACAAAGCACTCGGTATCATTTCCGGTGCGTCAACTCCGAAAGAGTTGATTATGGAGGTTTTTTACAGAATGAGCGAAGAAAAAGTTATTGACTCCGTTGCAGAAGAAGTCAAAGAAAACGCGACCGCGACGACCGAAGTCGTTGCAACCCCTACCGAAGAGAAATCCGAATCGGAATCCCCGAAAGAGATTACTATGGCGGAAGGACTTAAGAGATACGGTGCCAGCCCCAAGTCTTACCGTGAAGGTATGCGCTTAAAAGCCCGCGTCATCAGCGCCGACGTTACCGGCATATCCGTCGCTATCGAAAACGGCGGCAAGAACGACAGTGGTTTTATCGCAAAAGACGAGGCCGAAATCGACGGAAGCTACGATCCGGCAAACTATCCCGCGGATACCGTTTTGGACGTTATTATCATTCCTAAAGAATCCGGTGACAAGAAGAAGGATATCAACCTCAGCAAAAAGGCATATGACGAATTGAAAGTCGACGACGAACACGTGCAGCGCATCCTCGCCGGCGAAGAATTCACTTTGGACCGTACGCAAGAGATCAAGGGCGGTTTGCTCGGAAAGATCGGCACTTACACCATCTTCATCCCCGCGTCCCAAATCAAGATCGGATTCGTCAATAATCTTTCCGATTACGTTAACAAGCCTCTGCGCTTGAAGGCTCTGCCCCCGCGTGAAGAATTGGACGAAGAGGGCAATCCGAAGAAGCCCCGCAATCCGAAGCGCATCGTCGCCAGCCAAAGAGTTATTCTCGAAGCGGAAAAAGAAGCGCGTGACGAAGAATTCTGGTCCAAGATCTACGTTGGCGCCATCGTCAGCGGAAAAGTAAAGCGTTTTGCCGATTTCGGCGCGTTCGTCAGCTTGAAGTATATGGACGGTTTGGTCCATAATTCCGATCTCAGCTGGAGCAAGCGTCGTGACATCAAGCCGGCCGACGTACTCGAGATCAATAAAGTCTATGACTTTATCGTTCTTTCCGTCGACAGAGAAAACGGCAAGATCGGACTCGGTTATAAGCAGCTTCAGAAGAAGCCCATCGAGATCGCGCAAGAAAAGTATCCGATCGGCACCATCGTCAGCGGAAAGGTCGCTAAGATCATGAAGTACGGCGTATTTGTCGAACTCGAACCCGGACTCGACGGTTTGGTACATATCAGCCAGATCCAGAACAGCTATCTCGAAAACATTAACGACGCCGCCGTTAAGGAAGGAGACATCGTTAACGTTAAGGTTATGAACTACGAAAACGATAAGATCACTTTGAGCATCAAAGAGACCTTGCCGGTCGAAGAAGTAGCCGCTCCCGAGATCAGCGCCGAAACCGACGTTAAAGACGTTAAGGGTAAGGGCAAAGGTAAGAAAGTGAAAGACGAAGAAGACGAAGGACCGCACAACTTTGTTTCCGGCGGTTCCAAGGTTTCTCTCGGATCCATTTTTGAAAACCTGAATATCAAAACAGACGACGACAAAAACGAATAATCGTTCATTCTCTGCACTTTGAATAAACAACGGGTCGCTTGATCAAGGCGACCCGTTTTTATATGTTCGATCAAAATAATTCTACTTGCATATAAACAGAAAATAATATATAATAAAGAAGTCAAAAAAAGCAACGATATAATATCGTTGCTTTAAATGGCAGGGGAGACGCGATTCGAACACGCAACCAGCGGTTTTGGAGACCGCTGCTCTACCATTGAGCCACTCCCCTA
>CACXDF010000120.1 GCA_902766325.1 uncultured Eubacteriales bacterium
CGTCGTATCATTTTTGAGAGCGGCGCCGACCGTGGCCGTGATACTTGTTCTTTACGCTTTTTTACCGGCGAAAAAGATGTCGGTCATCGTCGGTTTTTTGATCGCATTCCCCGTTCTGTATTCTTCGCTCCATACGGCGATCTCTTCGACGGACAAAAAACTGCTCGATATGGCAAAAGCCTATCGCGTGCCGACGTACAGACGCATATTGCAGATTTATTTACCGCACGCTCTGCCCGTCGTTTTCGATACGACTCGCTCTACGCTTTCTTTAACGCTTAAAGTGGTCGTCGCAGCCGAGATACTTACGCTTGTTCCGGCAAGCCTCGGCGGAAAAATACAAACGGCGTACGCTTCTTTCGAGATATCCTATCTTCTTGCGTGGACGATGCTTGCGATTGTGCTTGCTTTCGCGCTCGAAGCGATCGTGCTTATTCTGAAAAAGATCGTAATCAGGTGGCAAATATGATACTGAGAGATATTACTTTTTCTTACGATAAAAAGCCAATATACGACCGTTTTCGGCTCGAAATACCCGATAGCAAAATAACTTGCGTGCTCGGACCATCCGGATGCGGAAAAACAACGCTGCTTAATATTATCGGCGGCATTTTACCTTACGCAGGCAACGTGGAAGGAAGCGGCCGTATCGCTTATATCTTTCAACAACCATGCCTTATCCCGTCATTGACGGTACGAAAAAACGTCGAATTCGTCCTAAAAAGTCAAATTAAAGACAAAAAGAAGAGAAAAGACGTCGCCGAAAAAATTTTACGATCGGTCGGCTTATCGGACGCGACGGATCTGTATCCGGCAAAGCTGTCCGGCGGCATGGCGCAAAGAGCGTCTCTTGCGCGCGCTTTCGCATATCCCGCCGACGTTCTTTTGATGGACGAACCGTTCAAAGAACTCGACATATCGTTAAAAAAACAAATTTATAAACTTTTTACCGATCTATATGCTCAAAGACCGATCACGACCGTTTTCGTTACGCACGACATTGAAGAATCGCTTGTTTTCGGCGACAAGATCGTCGTATTGAAAGAAGGTAAGATCGCGGGAGAATTTTTTAACGACAAATCTCTTCCTTTCGATCACGCGGCGCGTTCCGCGCTTAAAGAAAAAATCGACTCTTTGATATAAATTTACTTTTCCCGAAGCTCATTCCGACTCAAAGTCCTTGACTAATAAGTATCCGTAAGGTATTATTTTATAAGAAAAATACCAAGGGAGGAAAGGATGATCAGCTTTATTGACGGACTCATCGTCGAAAGGGGAGCGGGTTACCTCGTCGTAGATAATAACGGCATGGGATACGAAATGTGCGTATCGAATACCACGCTGAGCAATCTGTCAAACGTCGATCGCGCTCGCGTTTATACCTATTTGTCCGTTCGCGAAGACGGCGTGACGCTTTTCGGTTTCAGTTCCAAAGAAGAAAAAAATATGTTTATGAAACTGATCTCCGTCAACGGTATCGGACCTAAGGGCGCCCAAACCATTCTTTCTTCTACCGATCTGACGTCCTTAATAACATATATCGTCACCGCCGACGTCAAAGCGCTTTCCAAATTAAAAGGCATCGGCAAAAAGACGGCCGAACGTATGGTCCTTGAATTAAAAGAGACTATCGATACGGAACTGAGCCTGTTGCCGCTTTCTTCGGACGACGAACCGATCGAAACGGGCGATAAGGATATGGAAGACGCCGTTTATGCTCTTCGCAGTCTCGGCATCAACAATAAAGAGGCTGTCCAAGCGGTCAAAGCCTGTCGCTCGGAAGCCAAGAATCTGGAAGAACTTATCCGAATGGCTTTAAAAAAGATTTAAGGAGGAGTCATGGAAGATTTCGAAAGACTGATCTCTGCTCAAAAAATCGAATCGGACGACTCCGACAACAAACTTCGGCCGAAAACGCTCGACTCGTATATCGGTCAGGAAAAAGTGAAGCAAAACCTGGCCGTATTCATGGCGTCCGCCAAAAAGCGCGGCGAAAGCCTCGATCACGTTCTTTTATACGGCCCGCCCGGTTTGGGAAAAACGACTCTGAGTCACATTATCGCCGGAGAAATGAACGCGGGAATACGTATTACGACCGGCCCCGCCGTAGAAAGGCCCGCCGATCTGGCGTCGATTCTGACCAATCTGCAAGCGGGCGAGATCCTTTTTATCGACGAGATCCACCGTCTCAATCCGACCGTGGAAGAAATCTTATATTCCGCCATGGAAGACGGCTCTTTGGATATCGTCATCGGAAAAGGCCCCACGGCTCGCACCATGCGCATTCCTTTGGAACCGTTTACGCTCGTCGGCGCCACTACAAAGGCAGGTATGCTCTCGGCTCCGCTCAGAGATCGTTTCGGAATGGTCTTTCGTTTGGAATTATATTCCAAAGAAGAACTATCCGCCATCGTCAAGCGTTCCGCCGGCATTCTTGAAGCCAAGATCACTCCGGAAGCCGCCGCGGAGATCGCAGGCAGATCGAGAGGCACGCCGAGAATAGCGAACAGACTCCTTAAGCGAATCCGCGACTTTGCCGAATACGAAAACGCCGGCGAAATAACGCTGGAGATCGCTCGTAAAGGTCTTGATCGTCTGGAAGTGGACGACCTCGGCCTTGACATAACCGATATCAATATTATTCGTACCATAATCGAAAAATTCAACGGAGGACCGGTCGGTCTCGAAACGCTGGCCGCATCTACCGGAGAGGACACGGGCACTATCGAAGACGTATACGAACCGTACCTTCTTCAACTGGGATTCATCGCAAGGACCCCCCGCGGGCGCGTTTGCACCCAGGCCGCCTATAAGCATCTCGGAATAAAGCTGTTTAATCCTTCTCTTTTCGATATGGATGACGAAGAGGAAAATAATGCTGCTAAAAAGTGATTTTTATTATGATTTGCCGCGAGAACTGATCGCGCAAACCCCCGTCTATCCTCGCGACTCGGCCAGACTTCTTTATTACGACAGAAAAGAAGACGCCGTACGAGACCTTATTTTCAGAGACGTTGCCGACATTCTTAAACCGGGCGACTTACTTGTCGTCAATAATACCCGCGTTATCAACGCGCGCCTTTTCGCTTTCGACGAAAAGGGCAGAAAATTCGAAGTATTCCTTCTGAAAAGAAAAGACCTCAATCATTGGGAAACGCTCTTAAAACCGGCGCGCAAAGCCAAGATCGGATCCAAACTTGTCGTCAACGAAGAGTTGTCTTTGACCGTCGAAGAGATCGGAGACGACGGTATCCGTCTTGTCAAATTCGATTTCGACGGCGTATTCGAAGATATACTGTCCAAGGTCGGAGAAGTACCATTGCCGCCTTATATTACCGAAAAACTGACCGATAAAGAACGGTATCAGACCGTCTATGCCAAAACGCCCGGTTCGAGCGCGGCGCCGACGGCGGGCTTGCATTTCACGCCCGAACTGATAGCAAAATTAAAGGAAAAGGGAATTGACTTTGCCGAAGTGCTTCTGCACGTCGGTCTCGGCACGTTCAGACCGGTCAAAGAGGACAACATACTTGATCACAAAATGCATTCGGAATACTACGAGGTCGACGAAGCGACCGCCGAAAAGATCAATAAAGCCACTCGAGAAGGCAGACGAGTGATCGCCGTAGGCACCACGGCCGTGCGTACGCTTGAGTCGGTCGCGGACGAAAACGGCATTCTTAAAGCGCAAAAAGGGGAAACCGATATTTTTATTTATCCGGGTTATAAATTCAAGTGCGTCAAAGGACTCATTACCAATTTCCACTTGCCCGAATCCACGCTTCTGATGCTGATCAGCGCCTTTTTGTCGAGAGAAAAAGTCATGGAAATATACGACCACGCCGTCAAAGAAAGATATCGCTTTTTCAGTTTCGGCGACGCCTGTCTTTTCTTATAAAACTCCGAGGTATATATGTTCAAATACGAGGTAATAAAAGTATGTAAGCAGTCGGGAGCGCGTATCGGACGCTTCACTACGCCGCACGGCGTCATCGAAACGCCGGTCTTTATGCCCGTCGGCACCAAAGCCACGGTAAAGTCGCTTTGCCCGGAAGAGGTGGAATCGGTAGGAAGTCAGATCCTTCTTTCAAATACGTACCACTTATATCTTCGTCCCGGTCACGAATTGATAAAGAAAGCGGGCGGCCTGCATAAATTTATGAACTGGAACAAGCCGATCCTGACCGACAGCGGCGGCTTCCAGGTGTTCAGCCTTTCCTCTACGAGGAAGATCACCGACGACGGCGTACACTTCAACAGTTTTATCGACGGAAGCAAACATTATTTTACGCCCGAAAAATCCATAGAAGTACAAAAAGCGCTCGGTAGCGACATTATGATGGCTTTCGACGAATGCACCGAGGGCGGAATAGATAAAGAAAAAGCCCGTAAGGCCATGGAACGTACATTGTCTTGGCTCGAAAGGTGCTATAACGTAGCCGACGAACCGGATAAGCAAATGCTCTTTCCTATCATTCAAGGCAACGTCTATAACGATTTAAGAATAGAAAGCGCCGTTCGCTCGGCAAAGTACGCTCGTTGCGGTATCGCCGTAGGCGGACTTTCGGTAGGAGAGCCGAAACCGATCATGTACGACGTACTCGACGCGCTCCGTCCGTATTATCCGGAAAATATGCCCCGTTATCTTATGGGCGTCGGCAGCGCCGATTGTATCGTCGAGGGCGTTTGCCGCGGGATCGATATGTTCGACTGCGTTTTGCCTACCCGTATCGCGCGTAACGGAACGGCTATGACCTTTTCGGGAGATATTACCATCCGAAACGCCAAATATAAAGAGGACTTTACGCCGGTGGAAGAAGGGTGCGACTGCTATTGTTGCAAAAATTATACGAAAGCCTACGTTCGACATCTTATCAACTGCGACGAGATCCTGGGCGGAAGACTGCTGTCCATCCATAACATTCGTTTCCTGCACCGTTTGACCGCGCAGATAAAACAAGCGATATGGGAAGACAGATTACTTGATTTCCGCGACGAATTTTTTAAGAAATATGAAATCTGAAAAAACACTTGCAATAAATGAAAATGTATTGTAAACTATAAAAAACAAATCGAGTAAATAGGAGTTTATATTTATGAGTATGATTAGTGCTTTATTCGGCGGCGAAGGCGGCGGCAATATCTGGATGTTCGTCATTCTCGGCGTATTCCTCGTTTTAATGATCGTCATGTCCATCGTTCCGCAAAGAAAACAAAAGAAGAAGCAAGAAGAAATGATGAATTCTATCCAAGTCGGAAGCAAGATCATGACCATCGGCGGCATTATCGGCGTTATTACCGAATACGATCCCGCAACCGACTATTACACCCTTAACGTCGGCACCAAGAACAATCCTTCTTATATGGTCATCGTCAAAAATGCCATTCGCAGTAAACTCGACGACTCCGCCGTTATTTCTTACGAGCCCCCCAAGGCCGAAGAAAAGAAAGACGATGCCAAGGAAGAAAAGAAAGACGAATTTTAATTC
>CACXDF010000121.1 GCA_902766325.1 uncultured Eubacteriales bacterium
AATTTCGGCGGATCGGACGGCGGATCCGGAGGAAATAAAAAATCGACTATAACGGTCATCCTGCACGTCGAAGGATATAAAATAAGCGATTTTGTCGACGAAAATGATAAGATCATAAAAAAGCCTTCCGTCGATCCTGTCAAAGAAGGATATGATTTCGTTATGTGGTGCTCGGACGAAGAATGCACGAAAGAGCTTGAGTACGGACAGAAGGTAACGGCCGATCTCGATATCTATCCCGCGTGGACGATCAAGATTTTGACGGTGTCTTTCGTCAATACGATCGACGATACCGTCGTTACGAAAAAAGTAAATTATAACGACACGGTCACGCTTTCGGATCGTCAAGCGGCCGGCTACGACTTTACCGGTTGGTATACCGATGAAGAATGTACCGAAGAATTTGCGTCGGCGACCAAGATCACGACCGATCTGACCCTTTATTCCGGTTGGGATCCCGTTCGTTACGACATCAATTACGTTACGTACGGTGGAACGCTTTCGGCAGGCGCGCCGCAAAAATATACTATGATCGCCGCGACGACGTTGCCCGGATGTGAAAAAGAAGGATATACTTTTGTCGGTTGGTACGATAACGAAAGGAAAAACGGTGATCCCGTAACGGAGATCGCAAAAGGAAATCGCGGGCCGAAAAACTTTTATGCGGAGTATACCTGCAACATTGCGAGCGTAACGCCCAAGTACGGCTCGGTACGCGTCACGGACGATAGCGTCGCTTTTTCCGTAAAATACGTGCAAAGTACGATCGATCTGACGGAATATCTGTCGTTCAGCGAGGGCGCGACGTATACGATAACCGAAAACGGCAGTTCTATAAGCGCCATTACTTTGACCGAAAATACCGGATCGGAGAGTATCGATCGGGAATATACCTTAACGGTAACGTCCGAAAGCGGACAGACCGTTAAAGAATACGATCTGACGATAAGACAATATACGTCCGCGCAGATATGCGTTACGTATTACGTCGGCGCAAACGTATATTATACGTCGGACGACCGCCAAGCGGGCGACCTGGCTGAACAGGTGACTGATCCCGACGCCGAAGAAGGATACGTATTCGAGTATTGGTGCGCAGGCAGCGCAGACGGCGACGAATATGATTTCGGCAGTCTGCTTGAAGGGGACGATCTCGATCTGTACGCCAAGTTTTCTCCCATCGTCTACAATATAACCTACGTTCTTGGTTTCGGTAATAACGACGTAAATAATTCCGCTACGTACACCGTCGAGGACGCGGTCGTCTTCGCAAACGCCGTGTCAACGAACGAAGAGTATACCTTCGACGGTTGGTACAATGCGGATTACTCGGAAAAGATAGAAAATACGAGCGGCTTGAATGCCGATTTGACCGTATATGCTCGGTACAAATTGATCAATAAATCGCTCAAAGACTTCTCCGCGCGCGACGAGATCGACTTGACGGAATTGAACGATTATTTTGTGTATGCTTTTTATCATCGCATAAGCGAACTCCGCGTCAAGGTAACCGGCGGAACGGTGGGCGAGCATATCGGCGACTATATCGCGACCGCGAAAGAGGCGGCTAAGTATGTCGACGGCGCCGAGGGATACAGTATGACTCAATATCCCGATTATACCGCAGACGCCGACGGAGCATGGGATATGAGAGAAAATTATTTCGTTACGGTAACGTATAAGGATGCGCCTTCGCGCGTTTCCGGCGAATCGAACTATTCGCAAGTTCAACCGTACGTGACGCACGTTTCCGCGACCGGTCGGGCGGCGAATTTCAACGATTTTGCTATCGAACACGTTGCGGACACGCTCGAAGCAAGCGACACCGAACAGCTCGTCTATGCAGTCGAACACGGTTATCGTCCGATCCCCGTGGCAAACAGCGCGGCGGAAAGGGTATATAATGCGGCGAAAACCGTCTTGCGTAATATCATCGACGATAATATGAGCGACTACGAAAAGGCGCTTGCCATCTACGAATATCTGGACGGGGCGGTATCTTACGATCATGATACGTTTGATCGCGTCGTTCACGGACTGATCAATAATAATGCGGCCGCAGAATACTATTGCTTCTATCTGGAAGGGGTCTTTAATTATCAGATCGCTGTTTGCGACGGATACAGCAAGGCCTTTATGCTTCTGACGCGCATGGAAGGGATTCGTTCTTTCCAAGTGGAAGGCGACGCGTTGGAAAGCGGCAGCGGACATGCATGGAACAAGGTTTATTTGTCAGTTGGCGGCGAAGATAAAGCCTGGTACGTGGTCGACAGTACCAGCGGCGATACGTTGGTACGCTTCGACATAAACGACGCAAAAGAGATCATGACGCACGCTTACTTCTTGTATTCCGATGAAGAAATGGCTACGCGGTATGAAACCGGCGACGATGAATTCAGCGCGTGCGTTGCCGAAGAAAACGGAAACTACTATGAACAAACCGTTTTCACGTGGGATGGCGACGAATATAATTGTGTTATCGCCGGCGACGAACAGATGTCGGCTTATCTTTCGTACCTGATCTCCTGCACGCCGAGCGACAAAACGATGCGTTCGATGGACATTCTGTTTGATCCCGGGTATACTCCGTTTACCTATGACGCCGAAGATAATACCAAGGTTACGGGTATCAAACAAAGCATCATTAACGGTGTCGGTACGATCATCAACCAATATAATTTTTCTTGGACGTCGGCCGCGGGAACCGGTTGCTACACCTTCCTTTGCTCGAAAAAATAAAATATGGAATATAAGAAAAAACTGATCGCGCTAAATATAAAAAAAGCGGATAACTTCGCCGTTATCCTCTTTTTTGCGTCGTTTATACTGTTCGGCGCGATCAACCTGTTTGATAAGCGTACGCCCGTGCTTACGACGGGATCGGTATGGTTCGACAGTCTGCTCGCGCTCGGCATATTTATCGTTGGGATGATTGCGCACGAAGGAACGCACGCGCTGAGCGGTATACTGTGCGGCAGACTCGCCCCCAAACAGGTCAAATTCGGTTTCGATCTTCGCGGAATGAACCTGTATACCCATTTCGAGGCGCCTATGCCGATGAAGGGCTTTTTGTTTACGCTTATGACGCCTTGCGTTATGACGGCGCTTCTTCCTATCGCGCTACTGACCGCTTTCGGCGGGATCATTCCGCTCGGCGCTTCCTGCCTGCTCCTCGCCGGATGCGCGGGGGATATCGTCACATTCGTTTCCGCCCTGAAACAGGATAAAAAGGCGCTTGTTTCCGACCATCCGACGGCGCTTGCGTATTATCTCGTCTATCCGGAAAACGCTCTTTCCGAGGGCTTTTCCGCAACGACCGAAGAAGAAGAGCGCGTGCTGCTCGTCAAAGCACAAAATAAGCCTTACGAAAACGATAAAGCAAAGAGAAGAAGCATCATGTCAAAGTGCTTCGGCATTCTTCTTTTCATCGCGCTGTACGTGCTCGTGATGTATCTCATATCCTTGTTTATGCGGTTTTTTTAATACGATTCTAAATATAAAGGAGATATAAAATGACTTGTCCTACTTGTAAAATCGCCCGTGTCGGCAAAAAAGCGCCGCAGGTAATGAACCTCTATCGGACTGAACCGTTCGATAACGGCCTCTGCAAAACGCCGCCGATGGGCTGGAACAGCTGGAACTACTTCAAACAGAACATCAACGAAAAAATGTTGCTGGAGATGGCTAAGGCGATCAAAGAAAGCGGTCTGCTCGAGGCGGGATATAACTATCTCAACCTCGACGACTATTGGGAAGCCGATCGCCGCGACGAAAACGGTCTTTTGGAATGCGATATCGTCCGCTTTCCCGACGGAATGAAGAGCTTCGTTAAAAAATGCAACGATATCGGCTTTAAAGTAGGCCTTTATTCTTGCAACGGGCCGATGACCTGCCAAAGCCTGCCCGCAAGCCTGGGTAAGGAATATATGGACGCGCTTCAGTTTGTCCGTTGGGGCGTGGAGTACCTCAAGTACGACTTCTGCTATCATAAGATATCCAGTAGCATCGGACCTTATCTGATCGGTATATCCCTTGCGAAACTCGGTACGGACGAAGAAGTTTTTATCGACGCCGAAAAGGCCGCTTTGCGCGGTACGGCGAAGCTCGTCATCGGCAAAAACAATCACCACCCTTGTATGCCCGACGCCGGAGAAAAGATCAAGTATATCACAGGTCTGGACGCCAATCGCGGCGCGGCGACCTTCCTTTATCAAGCGCCGGAAGACGGGGAGTACGTCGTGACTTTATATACCCGTTATATCTATCCCATCGCAAGAATGGATAAGGAGTTTATGGCGGCTATCGTCGTCAATAACGAACGTCCGCAGTTCCTCGAGCCCGGACCGTTCAAGCGCCCCTGCGCCGTCGCTCCTTTCCGCTTTGTGTTCAAAATGATCAAGGGTAATAACATGATCCAAATTTTTAATCCCATCGGAAGCCGGGCCGATAGCATCATGATCAACTACGCCACCATGAGCGACGCTTTGCAAAAAGCAGTCAAGACGGTGTCCGAAGAGACGGGAGAAAAGCAAAAGCCCGTCGCGTATTCTCTCTGCTGTTGGGGCGACGGTAAGCCGTGGGAGTGGGGCCCGTCTATCTCGAACCTGTGGCGTACCACCGGCGATATCGCCTGGACGTGGAAGAGTGTGATGAATCTGTACGAACGTAACGTTCCTCTCTATCCCTATGCTTCTCCCGGCCATTGGAACGACCCCGATATGCTCGAAGTCGGCAACGGTAAGCTGACCCTCGCCGAAAATCGCGCCCACTTCGCCCTTTGGTGTATGATGGCTTCTCCCTTGCTCCTCGGTAACGATATCGTCAATATGAAGAAGGAACACCTCGATATCCTCGTCAATAAGCGCCTTATCGCCATCGATCAGGATAGTCTCGGAAAACAAGCGAAACGCATTCAGAAAGGTAAGCCTTTCGATATTCTGGTTCGTCCGCTCTCCGACGGTAATATCGCTCTTTGCGTCCTGAATAAGAGCAGACGCGCGCAGAAGTTCAGTTTTGACCTGACTAAGTTGAAAAACGAAGAATACGTAAAGGGCTACACGAAAACTTCTTACGTGGTAGAAAACCTTTGGACGGGAGAAAAAACTTCCGAACAGAACTCTGTCACCGCTACTGTTGGACCTCACGACGCTATCGTTTGGAAACTGAAATAATCGTGATTTTCCTTAAAAATCGGAACAGCCCGCATCGACTTGCGGGCTGTTTTTTTAAATATAAACATATATAAAAAGTCAAGTTTTTTGCGATTTTTCGACATAATATTTTTTGAGATTTTATAGAGAACACCGGAAAAGAAGTAAAAGAAAAATAAAGTCTTTTCGCGGGGGAGAAAACCCCCTCCCTCGCTACGCTCCGGACGCTCCCCCTTTGCTCCCGTACTACGTACGGAAGGGTGTAAAATGTGGTTTGCGCCCTTAGCCTGTGCAACAGGCGAAGAAAGGGAGATCGTCTGCCGCCAAAGGCGGGAGAGAGGGTTTTTCACCCCGAAAAACTGATGTTTTTCGGGGCTCCGGTTTGAGAAGAAGGCTTTTTCATTGAACTTATCTTCATAAGACCCCCATTCCCACGTCTTACGCCGTGGCAATCAACACTTCGTGCCCGGCTTCGAGCATAGCTCTTGCCCGCTTGGGCTACAGACAGCGCACTGTGCTGTCTGCTTAACGCGTCGCGCCCTTTCCTCGCCCGCTTCGCGCGCTAAGGGTGTAAAGAAGCGGAGAGTATCAGATTCTTTTGTGGACGTTGATCCATGTAAGAATTTCTTCATATCCGCTTTCTCCGGCGGCAACGGACATTGCCAGCTTTTCTACGTCGCCGTTTGTGGCGTCGATCCGTATCCCGTTGACCTCTAAAAAAGTCAGCATAACGTACATTCCGATCCGTTTATTACCGTCGACAAACGCGTGATTAGAGATGAGCGAAAACCCGATCTTGGCGGCCTTTTCTTCCTTGCCGGGATACAGATCCTGTCCGTCAAAAGTAGCAAAAGCACTTTCAAGCGCCGATTCGAGCAAAG
>CACXDF010000122.1 GCA_902766325.1 uncultured Eubacteriales bacterium
CATGACGTCGGCGTCCTCTTCTTCGGTAATTTCGATATCGTAGGTTTTAAGCTCCGATTTCAGGGTTTCCGTGCCCAAAACGTATATTTTTTTACCCGGGAAGTGCTTGTTGAGATAAGCGGCGGTCGCCATGCCGGACGTTACGATCTGGTCAAGGCTCGCATCGTAGCCGAGACGCTTTATTTTCTTTTGATAGTCCGCGCGGGCTTTGGAACTGTTATTGGTGACGAAGTAGACTTTTTTGCCTTTGGCGTTAAGGATGCGCAGGGTCTCCATCGCGCCGTCTATGGGTTCCTCGCCCATATTCAGGGTGCCGTCCATGTCAAACAAAAACACGTCGATCTCTTGTAATTGTTTCATTTTCCGATCCTTCGAAGAGACCCCTGTGCGCGGCGCGGGAAAGCAAAGGCAGATCGGGTGAACGAGCGGAAGAGAGAAGAGTAAGGATCTCTTTCGGGTCCGTCTCCGGAAGAACGGTCATAGCTTTCATACGTCGAGCGAAGCTCTTCATTTTTTCTTTGTCCGGAAGGACTTCTTCGGCGTACTCTACGCAGGCTTCTTCTTCCGACAGATTTAGGATAGCACCGAAAGGGATTTTTGTAAAGTTAAACGTCATCGCAAGGGTAAAATAAGCCCCGATAAACTGTCTTTCCGGCGTAAGGTCGGCAGTCGCCGCCGTGACGTACAGACCTTTATTGTCCTTTAAGCGTTCGCTCGACAGCGCGATCAGGCGTAACGCCTCGGATAAAAACTCGTCCTTGTCGCATTCTCCGCCTAAGATGCGCTCCATGCTTTCGCAGTAAGCGAGAAGAGCTTTGTCGCGGAAAGGGAGATAACTTTTTTCGAAAAGGCGTAAGCGGCATTCGCACCAAAGGCAAAACAAAGAAGAATAGATCGCGGCGATCCCCCCGTCCGTCTCAGCGCGGTTTTTATCGAGATAGGCGAATTCGGACAGCCTTCCCGTACCGTCGAAATCGTTCAGAAAGCGAAGGTCGGCGCGACTTGCGTAAAAAGCGAACGGAACGTCGCCGGCATAATCGCGCGTTCTTTTTACGATCTCCGGTCCGCCCGCGCCGACGACGAACCGGACGTCTTCTTTTCTGCTTTCTTCTTCATCGGGAGAATGAAGGGTCACTTTGTATTTGCGCAGAAGAGGGGCCGCCACCCTTTGTCCCTCGACAAGGTCCCGACAAAGGACGGCGACCCGACCGGCCGGATAAAATCCGGTCATCGCCTTTAAAAATCCGTCCGGACCCTCTCCCACGCAAAAATGATTTTTCGTTCTCATATATATTTCACCCGCTCTTGATTGTACCCGTCCGAAAAGAGTTTGAAACGGGAATTTAGGACGATTTTTGTCGTATACTAAGAGTATGAAGAAAAAGTACGCCGATTATCTTATCAAATTGACCTTTTTGACGCTTGCGCTCTTTATTGTTTTCGATTTTTCGGTAGTGTCCGGACTGTTTGGCAAATTGTTTTCCGTGTCCAAACCCGTTTTTTTCGGGATCGTGTTTTTTATGATACTTTCCGTTCCGTACGATTTTTTCCGGAATAGGGTCTTCATAAAAATCAAGAAAGAAAAAATAAGAAAGTTTCTTTCCTACCTATGCACGCTGATCCTTGCCGGCGGGGCGCTGACTTTATTGGTCATGTTGATTTTGCCGCAGAGCGTCGAAAGCGTTAAGGACATCGCGGAAAAGTTTTCTTCCGCTTCGTCGAGGAACGAACTTGCCGGAACGAACGCCTTTTTCGGTCTTGTTTTCGACCTTGGGAAGAAGATATACGATTTTTTGACGGAACGATTCGCCGAGTACGTTCCGGCCGTATTGGAACAGGTCACCGATATCTTTACCGGCGCGTATAACGTCCTTTTCGGCGCCTTTATCGGACTGTTGCTGCTCGCCTGTCGCGATGGGGTGAAAAGGCAGTTCAAACATACCGTTTTGCTTGCGCTGCCCGAAGAAAAAGCGGAAAAGGTGTTTTCTTTTTTAAGAAGAGTCTTACTCAAGTTTTCGCGCTACCTGGGCGGGCAGGTGACGGAAGCCTTTATTTTGGGCACGGCTTGCTATCTCGTTATGAGCTTGCTTCGCGTGCCCTATCCGGCGCTTATAGGTTTTGTGATCGGGTTTTCCAATCTGATTCCCGTCGTCGGCGCCTATATCGGCGGCGCGCTGTGCGCCGTCCTCGTCTTTTCCGTCAGCCCCGTCAAGTGTCTCGTTTTCGTCGTCGCCGTCTTTGTTTTGCAACAGATAGAGGCTTTTACCACCTATCCCGTCATCGTGGGCAGGTACGTCGGTCTGAGCGGCTTTTGGATCGCCGTTTCCGTCCCCGTATGGGGAGGACTGTTCGGTTTTTGGGGTCTCTTTCTCGGCGTGCCCGTCACGGCGGTGATACAAGATATTCTTCGCGCCAGATTCTTAAAGAATAAAGCGGCCGCAGTCGCGCCGAAAGAATAAATTTTTTTTTATTAATGATCGTCGTTGCCGAAAAATCGTCTCGGCCCGCTTTCGGCAACGCGCTTTTTTCGGCATGCGGTATTGAAAAGACCGTAAAAACATGCAAGCGACATTTTTCCATAAAAAAAGAGAACGACTGATATTTTGTTATAAACAAAAAAATACGGGAAAGCATTTGAAAATCCGTTTTTCATATGCTATACTGAAAAAACAAACCGCTAAGGGAGTTAAGTTATGGATACTTATAGCATCGTTTTTATCGTAGGTCTCGTTGTTTCGATCCTGCTCGGCTATTTGATGGGCTTCGGAAAAACGCTCAAGTTTTGTACCGGAGGGATCATCAAGCACCTGATCGCCGTTTGGTTTTGTATCACTTTCGGAGGGATGATCGCGTCTATTCCGCTCATCGCGTCATGGATCGAAAAAGGCAACGCCTATTTCGCGCAGTACGCCGCCATTCTCGCCAAGATCAACGTGGCGACCTGGATCTATTACGTCGTTTTGTTTATCGTGGTGGAACTGGTGCGCCTGATCCTCGTCCTTATCGTTCGTAAAGTTTTCGAGCCGAAGGATAAAAAGACGGCTATCGGCGGAGTGAGAAATATTATTAACCGCGCTTTGGGCGCTATCTTGTTCGGTGCGTTCTGGATGGTGCTCGTGTGGGCTGTTCTGGCGGCGCTGGCCGTGCTGACCGACGTTCCCGCGGTGGAAGCGTGGCTTGAACAGGTCGCAGGAGACAAAGCGGCGCGGCTTATTTACGCTCTCTATAAATATAACCCCATCGACTTCAACGTTCTGCTGAAATAATGAGATACGAAAGGACAAGGCTCTTACTCGGCGAGGAGGGGTTGCAAAAACTATCGCGGTCGAAAGTGCTTCTTTTCGGCGTTGGCGGCGTAGGCAGCTACGCTTTCGAGGCGCTCGTGCGTTCGGGCGTCGGCACGGTCGGGGTCGTGGACGGAGATAAGGTGTCCGAGACCGATCTCAACAGACAACTGATCGCCACCGAAAAAACGCTCGGATCAAGTAAGTGCGAAGCCGCCGAAAAGCGGGCGGCCGAAGTAAACGGCTCCGTCAAAATCAAGACGTATCCGTTTTTTTACGACGAAACGACGAAAG
>CACXDF010000123.1 GCA_902766325.1 uncultured Eubacteriales bacterium
GAAAAATAGTAGATCAGGATCATGACGACCAGCACTAGCAGGGCAAATACGGCGGGCAGTATCCAACTTGTTTTCTTTTTCATATTTACTCTATCATATTCTCCCTTTTAAGGGCTTTTTAACGTAAAAACTCCGCTGCTTGCGAAAAATCGTTAATACAGCGGAGATTGTAACAGAAATAATAATAAAAGTCAACGTAAATATCAAACGGGAAGCAAAGACTTCTTCGCTCCCCGTTCGAAAAACTATTTGAAATATTTTACCGCGGACTCAAACATCTTCATGTCGAACAGACCGGGCACGTTCTTATACAAGCCGTTTCCGATACGTTCGGCGTGGCCCATTTTGCCGAAAACGCGACCGTCGGGAGAAGTGATACCCTCGATGGCGCAAGCCGATCCGTTGGGATTATAACGGATATCGTCGGTGGCGTCGCCGTTCAGGTCGACGTACTGGGTAGCGATCTGTCCATTGTCTTTCAGATGCGCGATCAATTCGTCCGACGCCATAAATCGACCCTCTCCGTGTGAGATCGGCACGGTATAGATATCGCCCACCTCGCAAGCGGACAGCCACGGCGACTTATTCGACGCGACGCGAATGCGTACCAGTTTGGATTGGTGGCGCGCGATGGTATTAAAGGTAAGCGTAGGACTGTTTTCGTCGGCGTCCGTGATCTCGCCCCACGGTACCAATCCCAATTTGATAAGAGCCTGGAAGCCGTTACAGATACCACACATCAAGCCGTCGCGATCGCGAAGCAAACGATGGACTTCGTTTTTGATCGATTCGTTCCGGAAAAACGCCATGATGAACTTACCCGAACCGTCCGGTTCGTCACCGCCCGAAAATCCGCCGGGCAGGAAGATCATTTGAGAAGTCTTGATCTCTTTCGAAAAGGCTTCCACGCTCCGTTCGATGCCGCTTGCGGTCAGGTTGTTGATGACGAAAACTTTGGCCTCGGCTCCGGCGTCGGTCATAACTTTGGCGGTGTCGAACTCGCAATTCGTGCCCGGGAAAACGGGAATGAGCACCTTCGGCTTGGCTGTTTTGACAGCCGGGAAAAGTATCTCTTTCTTTTCAAACGCAAAGTTTTCGTACTTCTTTACGTCCTTCTTCTCCGCGCAGGGGAAGACGCCCTCCAATTTGTTTTCGTACAAACGGTCGAATTCTTCGACGGAAACTTTTTCGTTTTTATAAGCGTAATATTTTTCTTCGGTGATCGTACCGACGAGCTTACCGACGTTTTTATCGTCCGTTTCCACGACGAACGAGCCGTACTTATATCCGAACAGATCGACGAGGGTCAAACCGTCCGAAAACGCGAATCCGAAACCATTACCGATGCACATCTTCGCCACGGCTTCGGCCACGCCGCCGTACGTGGGCGTATATGCGGCGAACGCGCGTCCGCTCCGCATAAGAGAAAGCACCCTCTTCGCGCATTCCTTTACCGAATCGGCTGTCGGAAGTCCGTTTTCGTATTCGGGCTCGAAAATAACGGCGTAATGACCGGCTTTCTTGAATTCGTTACCGATGACGTCGGACGTCTTGCCGGTGGTGACGGCGAACGATACGAGCGTTGGCGGAACGTCCATCTTCTCGAAACTGCCGCTCATGGAGTCCTTGCCGCCGATAGCGGCCACGCCGAAATCGGTCTGCGCTTTATAGGCGCCCAGAAGCGCCGCGGCAGGCTTACCCCAGCGCTTGGGATCCTTGCCCGGCTTCTCGAAATACTCTTGGAAAGTAAGATAGGTGTCGGTCAGGTCCGCGCCCGTCGCAACGAGTTTACAGAGGCTCTCCGTTACGGCGAGATATGCGCCGTGATAAGGGCTCTTTTCGGTAATGAAAGGGTTATATCCCCAGGACATGAACGAACAATCGTCGGTATGCTTCTTTTCTACCGAGATCTTATGGACCATCGCCTGAATGGGAGTGCGTTGATACTTGCCGCCGAAAGGCATCAATACCGTTCCGGCTCCGATGGTAGAGTCGAACCTCTCGGAAAGGCCTCTTTTAGAGCAGACGTTCAGATCGGACGCGAGCGCGGTAAAACCGGTCGTAAAATCGGACGGCAGTTCTTTGTCGTATCCTTTCGCTTCGGGGAGACTGACTTCGATATGTTTTTCCGCGCCGTTGGAATTAAGGAATTCGCGGGAAATATCGACGATGACGTCGCCGTTCCAACGCATCACGAGTCTCGGCGACTCGGTCACGACGGCTACGACCGTTGCTTCGAGGTTCTCTTTTTCGGCAAGCGCGATAAACTTCTCCTTGTCTTCTTTTGCTACGACGACGGCCATTCTTTCCTGCGATTCCGAAATGGCGAGTTCGGTACCGTCTAAACCTTCGTATTTTTTGGGAACGGCGGACAGATCGATGCTGAGACCGTCGGCCAGTTCGCCTATGGCAACGGACACGCCGCCCGCGCCGAAGTCGTTACAACGCTTTATCATCTTGCAAGCGTCGGCGTTACGGAAAAGCCGTTGCAACTTTCTTTCTTCGGGGGCGTTACCCTTTTGCACTTCCGCGCCGCTTTTTTCTACCGAACGGGTGGTGTGCGCTTTGGACGAGCCAGTCGCGCCGCCGATACCGTCGCGTCCCGTTCTGCCGCCGATAAGTA
Source organism: uncultured Eubacteriales bacterium (assembly GCA_902766325.1). Classification (GTDB taxonomy): domain Bacteria; phylum Bacillota; class Clostridia; order Christensenellales; family DTU072; genus CAG-1782. The sequence continues at coordinate 2,624 of CACXDF010000123.1, forward strand.
TTACGATATCCCCGGCAACGGGTCTTTCTCTCTTGACGTTCTCTTGCGGAGCCGCGGCAATGACCGCGCCGATCTCCATACGCTTAGCGACATACCCGGGATGGTATAATTCGTCCACCATACCGGTCGCAAGACCGATCTGGTTGCCGTAAGAAGAATATCCCGCCGCGGCGGTACGAACGATCTTACGTTGCGGCAGTTTACCTTTGACCGTTTCGGAAACGGGAACCGTCGGGTCACCCGCGCCGGTAACACGCATTGCCGCATAGACGTAACTGCGTCCGGAAAGAGGGTCGCGGATGGCGCCGCCGATGCAGGTCGCCGCTCCGCCGAAAGGTTCGATCTCGGTGGGGTGATTATGCGTTTCGTTCTTAAAAAGGAGTAGCCACGGTTCTTTTTTGCCATCGACTTCTATTTCGATCTTGACCGTACAGGCGTTGATCTCTTCCGACTCGTCCAGCTTTTGGAGCAGCCCTCTCTTTTTGAGCACCTTCGCCGCCAGCGTGCCGATATCCATCAGGTTGATCGGTTTTTTACGGCCGATCTCGTCGCGTCCGGCGATGTATTCTTCATACGCCTTTTTCAGCGTTTCGTCTTCAAACGTCACCTTGTCGATGGTTGTCAAAAAGGTGGTATGACGACAGTGATCGGACCAATACGTATCGATCATTTTGATCTCCGTGACCGTCGGGTCTCTGTCTTCTTTAACAAAATAATCTCTGCAAAACGCGATATCGTCCGCGTCCATCGCAAGGCCGTATTCGGCAATGAAGTCGTTCAGTTTTTTACCGTCGAAAGACCTGAATCCGTCGATGACTTTGACCTTTTCGGGCGCGACGCACTTCATTTCAAGCGTGGTCGGTTTGTCGAGGGTCGCTTCGCGCGCTTCTACCGGGTTGATAACGTATTTTTTGACCGCCTCTACTTCCTCTTCGGACAGTTTACCGGACAAAAGATATACTTTAGCCGTTTTGATAGTCGGGCGCTCTCCGCAAGAGACGATCTGCAGACATTGCGCCGCCGAATCGGCACGTTGATCGAACTGACCGGGCAAAAATTCCACCGCAAAAACGATCTCCTTCCGGGCCGGAAGATCGCTATAAACGCGATCGGTCTGCGGCTCCGAAAAGACCGTCCGTACTCCCTCGTCAAAAAGCTGTTTCGATAATCCTTCCGCGTCGTAACGGTTCAGTATACGAACTTCTTCCAATCCCTTGATCCCAAGAAGCGATCTCAATTCTTCTCTGAGTTCGGCGGCCTCGTTGTCCAAGCCTTTTTTCTTCTCTACGTAAATCCTATAGACCATTTATTCCTCCGCAAGTAACGCTCTTTGCCCGATATCACGACGATAAAAAGCATTCTTGAATTCTATTTTTTTCACTTTTTCGTAGGCGGCGTCGACGGCCTTGCGTAAGGTCGGCGCCGTGGCGGTCACGCCCAGCACTCTGCCGCCGTTTGTCAGCAGTTTTCCTCCGACTTTTTTGGCTCCGGCGACATAGACTCCGTCGGTCGTTCCGAGCGTTATCTCAAAACCTTTCTCATACGAAGACGGGTATCCTTCCGACGCCATAATAACGCAGCACGCGCACCCTTTCTCAAATTCCACTTCGACGTTATTGAGCGTTCCGTTCGTGGTCGCCATCATGACTTCCAAAAGATCGCTCTTTAAAAGGGGCAACACAACTTGCGTTTCCGGATCCCCAAAACGGCAGTTATACTCTATCACCTTGGGGCCGCTTGGCGTAAGCATCAATCCGAAGTACAGACACCCGCGGAAGGTCCTCCCCTCTTTATTCATCGCGTCGATAGTCGGCAAAAAGATCTCTTTCATACATCTTGCCGCGATCTCCGGGGTGTAATACGGATTGGGAGCGATAGTTCCCATACCGCCCGTATTCAGCCCCTTGTCTCCGTCGAGAGCGCGCTTATGATCCATAGAAGAGACCATCGGTTTCACCGTTTTCCCGTCGGTAAACGCCAGTACGGATACTTCCGGCCCGGTCAAAAACTCTTCGATAACGACCTTACTTCCGCTCTCGCCGAACTTTTTATCTCTCATCATAGAGTTTACCGCCTCAACGGCTTCTTCCGTCGTTTGCGCGATGACGACTCCTTTTCCGAGCGCGAGTCCGTCCGCTTTGACGACGATAGGCGCGCTTTTGGTCTGCAAATAACTTACCGCTTCGTCCCGATCGGTAAAAGTCGCGTACTCGGCCGTCGGGATATTATAGCGGCGCATCAAGTCCTTACTGAAAGCCTTGCTTCCTTCGATAACAGCCGCCTTCTTGTCGGGGCCGAAACAAGGTATTCCTTTTTCGTTAAGTCTGTCTACCAGTCCCAAAACGAGCGGATCGTCCGGTGCGACGACGGCGTATTCGATCTTGTTTTCTACGGCGAAAGCGACGATCTTGTCGAGGTCCTTTGCTCCGATATCGACGCAAACGGCGTCTTCTTCCATGCCGCCGTTTCCGGGCAAAACGTACAGCTCGGTCACGTTCTTACTTTTTTTCAGGGCTTTGACGATAGCGTGTTCTCTTCCGCCGCCGCCCACTACCATTACTCTCATTTTATATCTTCCTTTTTATCAATGGTGGAACAGACGCATTCCGGTAAATGCCATTACCATATTGTGACGGTCGGCAGCTTC
>CACXDF010000124.1 GCA_902766325.1 uncultured Eubacteriales bacterium
ACCATATTTGGGCACACCGCTTTTACATTGTTTACGCCGAGTTGTTCATTAAAACAATTTGTGGACCAAATGGAACGTAAGCGCGACGTAAAGGACTTCCCAATTGACGTTTTTATTGGCTTTGGTCATCATTTCCGGACTGACGATGATATCGTTTTCTTCGTCCTTTTGCGCTGAGTGGACGCCGAGACCGATAGACAAATAACCTTCTTCGTCCATCTTCTCAGGATCCGGATCGCCGCTGAGCGCGAGGCTGATATCAAAGCCGTTTTCGTCGTCGGAGGCGATCAGCGTTGCGTAGAGGTCGGTCATGAATTCTTCTAAAGTAAACCCGCATTCGTTTATCAGTCCGTGATAGAGCTTATTAAACGAATAGTCGCCAAGGAAACCGGGGAGCAGATCGTATAACGCCTGCCCGTCGATATCGTCGAAACCGCCTTCTTCTTTAGGAATACCGATAAACTTATTGAGGAATGCAAGAAGGTCGCCTTCTTCCTCAAGAGAAACGTTGGACACACACGCGACAATACGTTTGCCGTCTTCTTCGTCGCAGATTTGCACCGCTTTATCCAAAATGCCTTTATTGGCGTCGTAGATATCTATGACGCTGTTTACTATGCTTTTGATAAGGTTGATCGGGTTTTGCGTCGTGTCGACGGTAAAACGTAGCGCGGAAAGAATATCTTCCGGCTCGGGCAAGTTATCGAAAATACTTTTTTCTCTTACCTTGGCATTGACGCGTAGACGAATGCCGTCGTAAAATACGTTAAAAGTAACTTCGCCTTCTCGGTTCGGGCCAAAGTTTTCGATCGTATAATCGTCGATCTCTTTTTTCTTTCCATCGTTATAAATAACCGTTACGGTCAAGATTTCTCGCAATTCTTCTTCCGTCATATCGACGAGGACATCCCCGGAAAGAGCCGCCTTTATGCCTGCCGTTACGCGTTTTTCTAAATACAAGGAAACGGTATACTCTTCTCCGCCGTATCCGACGGTAAAATAGCTCCCATTCTCGCTTCCCAGCCCGCTGATCGTATAGCCTTTTTCTTCCGTCATTTGTCCGTTATTCCAAAAGACAAGAACGGAATAGCTGTTACGGACGGCATCTTCGAGCGTCTCTTCTTCGTAAGGCGTATAAACTGTCGCCTCGGACGAAAAGTCCGTTTCTAACGCGATCAGGTTATCGGGGTCGTAGACGTGAAGCGTCGAATGGCACACGGCTTCGTTATATCGGAGCGCCACGTCGTATGCGCCCGCCTCCCAAATGCCGCTCGCGGGGATATTTGCTCCTTCGGGCGTAAATTCGATTTCCACGCCCCACTCGTTTTTGCCGTCGGTCCACGATTCGTATCCGTAGAAATTCACGTCGGAGATGTTTGTTCCTTGCTCGGCGAAGTACCAACGTTCGTAAGAAATGAACTCACTGCCAAGCGGCCGCGCTTGAGCGGGGTCGTAGATGATGACCTCGATGTTTTCTTCGAAATCGCCGAAAGTGACGTAGACGCGTACTCTTTGCGCACGGCTGCTGTCGAATCCTCTGATCTTATAGTTTTTGACGGGTATCTCGTTACCGTCAACGTCGATACCGTATACGTACAGGATCTCTCGCAGATCGTCCGACGTCGATCCTATGGGTAAATAGTTTACTTGATAAACTCCCGACGAGACAAACTCAATGCCGCTGTCGCAAAAATCATCGTAGTTTTCTTCCTCTTCAAAGCCGTTTTCCATAATATCTATTATGAGCTCGAGGATTTTTTGCGAAATGGTGTAATAATTGCCTTCTTCCACGAAAGGAAGAACGTAAGTGTAATTATAGTGGCTCGGCTCTTCCAACCCGGAGATGTCCATATAGATATAGCCGTCGTTAATAACAAACTGCATGGCGTCTTTCGTCTCGTTCACGTCCACGGTGGCGGTAATATAATTATTGCCGGCCGCGGCGAACATATCTGCGGTGTGGAACACCACGTGCGTGTTCAGCTCGATATTCTTTTGCGGCAAAGAAAACGGCACGTCGATAACGATATCGTGCGTTTCGGTGATCTCGGGGATCTCGCGCATGATCGGATTTCCGAAG
>CACXDF010000125.1 GCA_902766325.1 uncultured Eubacteriales bacterium
CACCGGGTCAAAAACCGATGGTGGTATCACGTTCAATTATTCGGGTAGCTACTATATCCCCGGCGGCACATCTTGTATTGTTCTCGATGCAGGCGGATCGTTTACTTTGACCGTGAGCGCCTCCGCTCTCCAAAACAAAAATATCACCAAGGTAAAGTATTCGTTGACCGAAAATTATGCTTCCGGCGCCGGGGAGGGCAGTATTTCGGTCAGTCTGAAGCGTGGCACCAAATCAAAAACAACAAGTACGTCGACGAGCGGCGTTGATATTAGCGGTAGCGGAAATTTGACGTTTACGATCACCAATAAGTCTAAGTCCGATCGGTCAAAAGCATATAATTTCGGCACCAACTTCACGTTAATGGCCCCCTCTCAAGTTGCTGTTACGGTCAGTGCGGGTACGGGCGTCAAAGAAGTGTTCTTGTCCACTGCCCAAGACGGCAGTTCCGCCGCAACGAGCGGGAGTACGTTTGGAGAAGGTTCGACAGTATATGCGTTCGGAAAATTGGAAAAAGGCTATCAAGCTAAATCCGGTTGGACGTTGGTGTCGGGTAATGCCAACAGCGAAGACGCCGTATACAGGACCGGCTCTAAAAAGATTTCGACCAGTGATAAAAATTTCGGTACGATCTCAGCGGATATCAAGACAAAATCGCTCGTTCTCGATGGCAATGGAATCGAAAACGGGACGAACGTCAATTTGATCTACGGACAAAGCGCTTTGGTAGGGGCTTTGGAACGCACCGGATATCACTTCTTAGGGTGGAATACCATGGCGGATGGAACGGGCGTAACCTATGGAGACGCCGAAGGCGCATCTTTGAGTTCCGAACAAGTCAACACGATTATAGACGATGCATCGATCACTTCTTTTTACGCTATGTGGAAGGCTGACATAAACACGATTATTGCTATGATCAATTCAATAGGCGAGGTGGAATACACCGAAGCGTGTAAAGATGCAATAGTTGCGGCACGCAGCGCGTATGATTCTTTGGATGCCGAGGATCAAGCACTCGTCACCAATTATACCGATTTGACGGACGCGGAAGCGCTCTATGCGAGTATGGAAGAAGACGCCCAAGCGCTTGACGAGTACAAAATTACGGCAAAGGGAAATGCCGATGAAATGGCAGAAGAAAACGACAGCGCGATCTGCGAACAATTGATCGCCGACGCAAAAGATGCTATCGACGTACTTGTCTACGATTGCACCAAGACGCTTGAGGAGAATAAAGCGTTGGTAGACGCGATTCTTTCCGCTCTCGAAAACGATTTGAACGACCAAAGAACAGCAGAAGGAGTAGACGCACTCATCGATGCGCTTCCCGATCCCGTTACGACGGCGGATAAAGACGCGATCAACGCGGTAAGAGGGGCGTACAACGCGCTTACCGTCGACCAAAAGACACGTGTGGAAAATCTCGATAAACTAACGGATGCGGAAGCGGAGCTAAACGTAGCGGAACTCATTGACGCCATCGGCGATCCCGTTACGCTTGCCGATAAAAATGCGATCAAAGCTGCTCGCGACGCATATAATGCGTTGAACGAAGCTCAACAAGAATCAGTCGGGAATTATGACGATCTGCTTGATGCGGAAGCGGATTACGTAGCTGCGCTCATCAACGCCATCGGCGACGCCGCCGACACGGAAGAATATCGTGGTAAAGTAGAAAACGCACGTGCTGAGTACAATGCGCTCACGAGCGATCAAAAGGCGAACTTCTCGGCGTCCGTCCTCAAAGTTTTGACGGATGACGAAGCCGCTATCAGCGTTATGGACGACATCAACGCTATCGGCGTCGTGGATTATAACAGCGGCAGTTATCACAAGATTTTCGAAACGGCAAGACCGAATTACAATGCGCTTACAGACGAACAAAAGGCTCTTGTTGCCAACTATGACAAGTTGACGGCCGCCGAAGCACAATATAATGATATGAAAGCCGCAAACAGCGTCAAAAACCTCATTGACGCAATCGGTGAAGTCGCTTATCCCGACACCAAAGCAGATCTTGATGCCGCAAGAGAGGCATACGACGCTTTGGATGACGATGCAAAACAATACGTCTCCAATTATGAGACTTTGACGGATGCGGAAGAAACGTTCGTCGAAAACGTCGAAGATATTATTGACGCCATCGGCGCAGTCGAATATAGCGAAGCGTGCGAAGAAAAGATCGACGCCGCAAACGAGGCTTACGGCGCGCTTTCCGATCACCTTAAGTCTCTTGTTGATAATGCGGACGAACTCGAACAAGCCAATGATGATTATGACAGCGTTGACGATGCAGTCCGTGCGATCAATAGTATCGGTACCGTCTATTATAACGACGAAATCAAGAATTGTATTGACGATGCAAGAGGCGCGTATGATGATTTGTCGCAATATCAAAAGTCAATCTTCCCGGAAGACGTTTTGCAAGTGCTGATCGACGACGAAAAGGCGTACGAGGCGATGGGTAAGATTAGCGCGATAACGTATCCTCTTGAAAACACGGAAGAAAGTCTCGGTACGGTCATAGATGCGGAAGATTATTTTAACGGACTTACGGACGAACAACAAGAACGCGTAAGACCCAACTATATCTCTGCGCTTGAAGACGCCGTTGCCGTGAAGAAAGCTATCGAGGCGGTCAACGCCATCGGCGACGTCGAATATACGCTTGAAGAAGAAGGACGGATCAACACGGCCAGAACGCTCGTCGACGCGCTCAACGATAAACAGGCAGATATCCTGCCGGAAAGCATCCTTAAAGACCTTGAAGACAAAGAAGCGGTCTATAACGCTCTCGGTAAGATCGACGCCATCGGCGACGTAGAACTCACGCCCGAGTCTCTCGGACTTATAGAAGACGCCCGCGATGCGTACGATGCTCTCACCGACGATCAACAGGCGCTCGTCGATGCCGAAAAGCTGCAAGAACTTATCGACGCTGAAAAAGTGTATGAAGCGATGAGACTCATCGACGTTATCGGCGAGGTCGTTTATACGAACGAGTGCAAAGCGCTCATCGACGCGGCGAGAGAGTATTATGACGCTTTGACTCCTGCGCAACAGGCTCTCGTGGATAATTACGACGATTTGGTTGCGGCGGAAGAGGCATACAAGGCGTTGGACGACGAAGCGAAGGCCAACGCGGCCAAAGCTCTGATCGAGGCTATCGGCGAAGTTGAATACTCCGAAGAAAGCAAAAACAAGATCGACGAGGCGAGAGAGGCTTACGAGGCTCTTTCCGAAGATCAAAAAGAGTTGGTCGGTACTTTGACGGCTCTGGAAACGGCGGAAAGCACGTACGTTACGCTTTGCGCGAACAATGAAGCCGCGGCGCGCGTTATCGAACTGATAGAAACCATCGGCGAGGTGGAATACACCGAAGAAAGCAAAAATAAGATCGACGCGGCGAGAGAAGCCTATAATTCTCTTACGGAAGAACAAAAGGCATTGGTCGAAACGGAAAAAGTGGCCGTACTTACCGTTAACGAAGAAAAATACGACGATCTCACCGATCGTAAAAAGGCGCAGGACGTCAATACTTTGATCGCGTCCATCGGCGAGGTGGAATACACCGAAGAATGTAAGAATAAGATCGATGCGGCCAGAAAGGGTTACGACGCTTTGACCGAAACGCAAAAGGCCTACGTCGATAACTACGCAACTTTAACCGACGCGGAACAGACTTACGAGGAACTGACGGCTAAAAAGATCGCTTCCGACAGGGCCGCGGTGATCGCGCCGATCTCCGTCTTCGGTTGCGTCAGTATCGGACTGCTGGTCGTGCTCTTTTTACTCCTCTTCAAGAGAAAGAAGGAAAAAGAAAATGAAGAGGAACCGAAAGGAGACAAGCAAGAATAAGCTTTTTATAAAAGGATCGAACGAACAGAATAAAGAAAAGCGGTATGACTTTTACGCCATACCGCTTTTTCGTTACGCGTGATTATTTTACAGAATGAAATCTTTTCCGTC
>CACXDF010000126.1 GCA_902766325.1 uncultured Eubacteriales bacterium
ACAGTCGGAATACTCACCGCAAAAGTGCATGGCACAAATAATGCTTTTGGGTAAAAGGAAAGGCAGGCCGTCAGAAAGTTTTTTACACCCGCTTATTGCGGTGTTTTGTTGCTGACCGCGTTATTCTGTCCTTTACCCAAATCAGGTAAAGGATTTTTTATTGAAAAATGACGAGAGACGACTGCCTTACGCTACTGAAAAAGAAGTATGTCGAAAATGGAAAGTGCCCGAAAAAAAGCGATTTTTCGCAAGAAGAAGTCGCTTTGATCAAGGGCTATTTCGGCCCTTGGCCGCACGCTCTGGAAGAAGCCGGCATTATCCCGTCGAAAAGAGAGGAACGCTTGAAGAAGAGTAAAGAAAAGCACATTCAAGCAAAAATCAATCGCAGAAATGCGAAAATAAAAAAAAGTGAGGTACTATCATGAAAAAAGTATTAACTGTAGTCAGCATCATTTTGTGCTGCTTCCTGCTTTTCGCCTGCACCGAAAAGCCCGCCGAGAACGTTGCTACTCCCGCCGATCCCCCGGCAACAACTCCCGAGGGAACTCCCGCCGGAACTCCTGCCGGCACCCAGACCCAGACTGATTCTGAACCTTCGCACGAGACCATTGACGTGTACGTAACTTTCTCCAATGCGGGAGAATTGGCTCTTAAGCAGGAAAAGGTAACCGTAGCCGATACCGACGACGATGAAAAATTTACCGCGCAAGAAACCTTTGACGCTTTCCATGCGGCAAAGAGTAAAGAGTTTGTCGTAAGCGAAGGCTATATTACGAAGATTTGGAGCATTAAAACGGGTGATTGCATGTATTATGTTAACGACGTTTTGGCGGAAGGTCTTAATGAAGAAGTGAAGGACGGAGATTATTTTAACGTATTCATTTTTGCCGATACGACCGCATGGTCTGATTCGTATTCCTTCTTTACAGCTCGTCAACTTACTGCTGTCAAAGGCCAAGAATTCAATTTGGTTTTGAAAAACATTGGATTTGACGCCGAATGGAACACCGTTATCGCCGCAACCGAAGGCGCAACCATCACCGTCAACGGCGAAGCCAAAGATATCGTTACCGATGCGAACGGCATCGCCACGCTGTCTTTTGCCGAGGCCGGCACCTACGTTATTTCCGCGACCAGCACGACGACCAATCTCGTTCCGCCGGTCTGCGTTGTTACCGTAAAATAACATGAAAAAACTTTGTTGTCTTGTCCTGTGTCTGTTTGTCTTTTGGACTGCGCTTTGTAGCCCTGCGACGGCATACGCAGGACAGGACGACGGGATCGTCGATAGTTGTATCGATAGCTTCCTTACCCATAAGGGTTACTCTTCGATAGAAGAAATGCTCGGCTCAACACGTTCGGGCGCAGACCTGGACGTCGCTTTTTGTTTAAGAAGATATAAAGACGGACTTGATTTTTCCGAATTGGAAAAGGGGATCGACCCGTCGAATTTTTCCGCGCAAACCAAAGAAAAACAACTTTTTTATAAAAAAGCCTTCGGCGGAAACGTCGTGGGCGACCCGGTTGCCGCGCGCGTCGGACTGATCGGTAAAGTTTTTGCTTTGCATCTTTTGAAAAACGGTATTCCCATCGAGGGAGTAACGAAAGAAGAAATAGTAGAGGGCATTCTTTCCGCCAGGTTTAAAGACGGAGGGTGGGCGCTCACCGGTCAGATCGCGGACGTGGACGTCACGGCTATGTGCTTACAGGCGCTTTGCGGCGAATGCGAAGATAGCGTTATGACGGAAGGAATAAACCTTCTTTCTTCCCGTCAACGCGCGGACGGCGCTTTTATCAGTTACGGCACGGTCAATTGCGAAAGTTGCGCGCAGGTTATTATTTTATTATCCGCTTTAGGCATCGACGCCGCGACGGACAGCCGTTTCGTCAAAGAAAACAGCTTGATGGACGCTCTTTTGTCCTTTCGGACAGAGAAGGGCGTTTTTACGCATGAAAGAGGCAACGAACGCTCGATAGACGGCCCCACGGCGCAAGCTATTTCCGCTCTGGTCGCCTACGATCTGTATAAAAAAGGCGGCGGAGCCTTTTATTCTTTACCCGAATATAATTACGGACATTCTTCCGTTGTCATATCGCCGGAAAAAGCGGCGAATAAATTACCTATTAACGCTTGGGTGGCCGTCGGGCTTGCCGGCGCTACCGTTCTTATTTGCGGCGTGCTTTTACTTGCCAAAAAAGGCGGGTGGAAAGAAGTCGTCGTCGTTTTGCTCGTCGGGTGCGGTCTTTCTCTTTTTATCGGTCTTTCTACCTTTCAAACGGTTGATGAGTACTATTCTACGACCTTAAAAGAAGAAGGCCCGATGGTCGTCACTCTTGTCATACGAAAGGACAGGGTCGATCCGGAAAACCCCGTTATATTTAACGGAGAAGTCGGTATTCGGGAAGGCGGGAACGTGATGGACGCGGTGCTGGTCGCGACGCGGAAAGAACGTCTGCAACTGTCTTACGTGACCGGATATATCGGTTCTATCGATAACTTGGCCGAGTTCGACTACGGTAACGAATCGGGTTGGATGTTCGCCGTTAACGGCGTTTTCAGCGAAAGAAGCGTCAGCGAAAAGTATCTGTCGGCAGGGGATAGGGTGGTCTTTTTATACTCTCTTGATATGGGTAAAGACGTAGCCGAATACCTGGAGGAAGTCGATGAAGAGTAAAGATAAATTTGCCTACTCGGGTATGCATCCCGTTACCGTCGCTTTCCATATCATGGCGCAGATATGCCTGACCATGTTCATTCTGCATCCCGTTTTCGTAGCGATCTCTCTTTTTATTTCGCTGTTCCTATGCGCCTCCGTCGTAGGAAAAAAGTTTTTGAAAGAGCTGAAATTCTATTTGCCCTTTTATTTGATCGTAGCTGTTTCTAACCCGCTGTTTTCTCATAACGGGGCGACGCCGATGTTTTTTTTGAACGGAAAACCGATCACGTACGAGGCTCTTATCTACGGGTTCGTGTCGTCGGGAATGTTCTTGAGTATCCTACTTTGGTGCAGGGTGTGGAGCGCCGTGATAACGGACGATAAACTGTTGTTCTTACTGGGCAAACAGTTTCCTAAGATCGGACTTGTCTTAACGGTCACTCTTCGGATGATCCCGCGTTTCAGAATGAAATGGGAAGAACTGCGCGAGGTGCGTTCTACCGTCGACGACGCGGCAAAAAAAGGCTTTGTGTCTAAAGTAAAAGGGGCTCTGCGGCTGTTTTCCGCATTGATAACGCAGGCGATGGAAAGCTCGATGGAAACCGGTATGTCCATGGCGGCGCGCGGATACGGCGTTCGGAAAAGAACGAGCGTTATTACGTACAAGTTCAGGACGGGCGACGCGATCTTTTTGTCGTTGAATTTATTACTGACGGCGTCGATCGTCGTCTTTGTTGCGCTCGGCGCGGCGAAATACGATTTTTACCCGTATATATCGCCCGTATCCGTCGGCGACAGGTCGATCATCGTTTTCGTTTTGTATGCCGTACAATCGGCTATGCTACTGTTTAAGGAGGTCAAAGAAGAAGCGTTATGGAACTTTTGTCGATCGAAAATCTGAAGTTTCGTTACCCGAAAAGCGAAAATTGGGTCATAAACGATCTTTCTTTATCTATCAGTAAAGGCGAATTCGTCGTCTTGTCCGGTCCGACGGGATGCGGAAAAACAACGCTTTTTAAGTTGATCAAAAAAGAACTTTCTCCGATGGGGGAAGAAACCGGCAAGATACTCTTTTTCGGAAAAGACAAAAAAGATCTCTCGGCGCAGGAATCGGCCGAAGGGATCGGCTTCGTTATGCAGGATCCGGAAAACCAGATCGTCACCGAAAAGGTGCTTCGCGAGCTTTCTTTTTATATGGAGAACCTCGGTTACGCTCCCGCGGTCATTGCGGCGAGAGTGGGGGAATTAAGTAATTATTTCGGCATAACGCCTTGGATAGGTCGTGATACGTTCCACCTTTCGGGCGGGCAGAAACAACTGCTTACATTGGCTTCCGTCATGACTGTTTTTCCCGATCTTCTCATTTTGGACGAACCGACTTCGCGTCTTGATCCCATTGCCGCGGGAGAATTCATTACGACGTTAAAAAGGATCAATACCGAACTGGGCGTCACCGTCCTTTTGTGCGAACACAGATTGGAAGAAGTCCTTCCTATCGCGGATAAGTTTTTTTATATGGAAAACGGCGCGATCTCTTATTCCGGCGATCCGAGAAGCGTTTGTTTATCGCTTGCGGAAAACGGAAAAACGGACATTCTTCCCGCGGCGACAAGGATATGGCATGGGGCCGGAAAAAGAGGAGAAGCGCCCCTATCCGTTAAAGAGGGAAAGGCGTACCTTGATCGGTATTTTACGCGCAAAGTCGCGCTTTGTCCGTCTGTGAAAACGGGAAAAGAGGTATTGGTAATAAATAACGTGTGGTTTCGGTACGAGAAAGAAGAAGCGGACGTGCTGCGCGGGGCCGATCTGACCGTTTATCAAAACGAAATATTAACACTCGTCGGAGGAAACGGTTCGGGTAAAAGCACAGTGATAAAACTGCTTGCCGGGATCAAAAAACCGTACCGCGGAAAAATAACTTTATACGGAAAAAACTTGCGAAAACTGCGTCGGGAAGAGCTATACAACAATAATATTTCTTACTTGCCGCAGGATCCGACTTTACTTTTCGCGCGTGATACGGTCGGAGACGAACTCGGCGAAGAGGGTAGGCGCTTTGCCGAAGAAAAAGGGCTGAAATACCTGCTTGCTTCTCATCCGCACGACTTATCCGGCGGCGAAATGCAAAAGTGCGCTCTTATCAAATTATTGACAGCTCGTCCGAAAATACTCTTATTGGACGAGCCGACGAAAGGACTCGACGCGGAAGCGAAAAAATACTTGATAAGTCTGTTGAAAGAGTTGAAAAAAACGATAACGGTTGTGATCGTGACGCACGACGTAGAATTTGCCGCCGCAGTTAGTGACAGGTGCGCGCTTCTGTTCGGTGGTGAAGTCCTCCCTCCCGCCCACCCGCAAGCGTTTTTTTCGGAAAACTATTTTTACACCACCTCGGCAAGCCGCATCGCGCGCGGTATGATCGAGGGGGCAGTCAGCGTGGAACAGATCGTATCGAAGTATGACGCCGAAAGCTAAAACCGTTTTATCCTATCTCTTTTTGCTTGTTCTTCTGCCGGCGATCGCCGTCGGCGGATACTTTTTGTTTCGAGAAAGGGGATACGTTTGGATATCCGTTGTGATCGCCGCGGTTGCCTGTATACCGTTTTTTATTCGGTTCGAGAAATCGACGAGCGACGTAAGAAAAACGGTCATGTTGGCTCTTCTTATCGCCTTGTCCGTTCTTGGGAGACTGGCTTTTTCTTACGTGCCGCATTTTAAACCCGTGACGGCGATCATTATTCTCGCCGGTATTTATCTTGGCGCGGAAGCGGGCTTTTTATGCGGAAGTTTGTCCGTCTTGTGCAGTAATTTTATTTTCGGACAAGGGCCGTGGACTCCTTTTCAGATGGTCGCTTGGGGTTTGATCGGGTTTATTGCCGGCGTTCTTTCCGATCCGTTCAAAAAGCACGTTATATTGCTTATGATCTACGGCGTGATCTCGGGCGTTTTTTATTCTCTTTTCATGGATGTTCTGACCGTACTTTGGCTGGACGGCGGTTTCACGACAAAAAAATACCTTGCTGCCATCGTAACGTCTTTTCCCATTACGCTCACGTATGCGATCTCAAACGTGATCTTTTTGTTCGTTCTTGTCAAGCCTTTGGGTAAAAAAATAGATCGTATTAAAGAAAAATACGGCATTTGACCTTACTTTTTTGTAAAAAAAGCATTTTTTCTCCGAAATGCGCATTGACTTTTAGTCCTAAATATGTAATTATATTAGTATAAAACATATTTAGGGGTGGTTTTTATGTTGATGCAGTACGACGTTGTGATCATCGGCGGCTCTACCAGCGGCGCCTTCTTAGCCAAGCGTCTGGCGGCGAAGGGCTTTCTTGTGAAAGTCATCGAAAAATCGGACGAAGAAAACGTCGGCAGAAAAATGGACATCGTACATATCGCTCGCGCCGAATTCGACAGATTCGATTTGCCTATCGTAAAAAAAGGTTCTCCCGAGTGGGGCTTTGAGTTTGAAGAAAACTACACGGCTTCCCCGACCAATAAATATCCGAAAAAGACTTTCGTGCCCATGGTCGGATTACATATGCACGAATACGTCCTCTTGATGAACAAAAACGCTATCGCGGCCGGCGCCGAATTCGAGTATTGCGCTTCGTTTATCGATTTTATTTACAGGGACGGCAAGATCGTCGGCGTTAAGTATTTTGTCGGCGAAGAAGAAAAAGAAGTATACAGTAAGGTCGTCGTCGATTGTTCCGGCATTCCTTCCGTCGCGCGTAAAAAACTGCCCGAAAGTTTCGGTATGGAGACTTTTGATATTACGCCGGAAGATATGTTTTACGTTATTCTTTACTACGTCAAGTTTAAAGAAACGCCCAAGAATACCGGCTGGCCCTATCATAAGAGTTGGATCGCCCCGTCGAACGACAA
>CACXDF010000127.1 GCA_902766325.1 uncultured Eubacteriales bacterium
GAGCACCCTACTGCC
The DNA here is from genome assembly GCA_902766325.1 of uncultured Eubacteriales bacterium. GTDB lineage: Bacteria > Bacillota > Clostridia > Christensenellales > DTU072 > CAG-1782. The sequence goes on from CACXDF010000127.1 coordinate 16, forward strand.
CAGTTTTACCGGAAGCGTTCCGTTCTGCACGTCCAAAACGAGTGACAAACCATCACCGCCGACTTCCCAATAGCAGATCGCCGAACATCCTGTCTTGACGCCGTACGCGAACGTGTTTTTTTTATCGGAAAAAGCGGCGTACCAAAACAGTTTTCTCCCTTCCGGCTTTCCCCAGAACAGGTCGCCGTATCCTCTTTCGAAAGCGTCGCCGAGAACGTATGCGTCTTTAGCAAGTTCAGGCATATCCCACGTGATCCTGACGTAGCGAAGCGGCTTTTCGGAAGAGATAAAGACCCCTATTTGATCTTCGCTTTTTTCGAACCGAACGACCTCGTCTTTTTTCACAAACCGAAAGCCATACCGCACGAAAACGGTGGGAACTTTAGAAAAAATATCGTAAAACCTCATTGCTTCTCCTCCAGATTTACTTGAAAAGCGTTATTCGACAACGTATAGTGATGCAAAAGGGTCACGTCGTCTCCCTCGAATTTTCTTTTACGAATAGGCTTCGCGGGGATGCCGGCGACCAGCGTAAAGTCTTCTACGTCTTTGGTAACGATGGCGCCTGTGGCGCAGATAGCGCCTTTCCCGATATGTACGCCGGGCAAAACGGTACAATTTGTGTACACTTTGGCATATTCGCCGATCTCCACACCCTTATACGTTCTTTCCACGTGGTCGCTCTCGGAGTGCCCGTGCGAAAAGATCTTGGTATACTCTGTGATCATAGAACTGTCGCCGAACCTGACGCCGCCTTTGGCGTCGATATAGCAGCAATGATTCCAAGTGACATTCTTACCGACCTCGATAAGATGGCCGTAATTAAATCGGCATCCTTCGTTAGAAAGGAATCCCTCTCCGCAACTTTTAAAAAGACGCTTCGCTATGATCTGCCGAAAAGGAATGGCGAACGCACAGTTGATCCCAAGCGGACTCCTGTCGATGATCTCCCACAGAATATGCATATACCGCTGTTCCTGCGTGTACGGGCATTCTTCCCCTTTCGGGAGATAATCGCCCCACAGCCGATACGACTCTATCAATTCTCCGTTATATCCGGAAAAGCCGATGATCTCCATCACTTTCAGCATATTATTCGTGTCCAATCCCTGTTCAAATAAGCGCTTGACGTCGGCAAGCATATTATCAACGATCTTCATAACCTTACTCCTTTTTGTGTCTCCTATATTATAGCCGAAACGACCCTCTTTTTCAAGACCGAAGTTCTTTGACAAAAGTTAAAAAAATCCCGCCTGAAATTCAGACGGGATCTTCTTTTTATTGATAAATTTAATCGGATTACTCGATAATCTTAGCAACAACGCCGCTGCCGACCGTTCTGCCGCCTTCACGAATAGCGAAGCGAAGACCTTGTTCGATAGCGATGGGGGTGATCAGGGTGATCTCCATGTCGATGTTGTCGCCGGGCATAACCATTTCTACACCTTCGGGGAGTTTGATGGTACCGGTAACGTCGGTCGTTCTGAAATAGAACTGAGGACGATAGCCGTTGAAGAAAGGAGTATGACGTCCGCCTTCTTCCTTCTTCAGAACGTACACCTGGCTGGTGAAGTGGGTGTGGGGATGAATGGTGCCGGGTTTAGCGATAACCTGACCTCTTTCGATATCCTTTCTTTCAATACCTCTGAGCAAAAGACCAACGTTGTCGCCGGCTTCAGCAAAGTCGAGGAGCTTACGGAACATTTCGATACCGGTGATGGTGGTTTCCTTCGGCTTGTCCATAAGACCGACGATTTCGACCTTATCTTGCATCTTGACCATACCACGTTCAACTCTACCGGTAGCAACGGTACCACGACCGGTGATGGTGAAGACGTCTTCAACAGGCATCAAGAAGGGCTTCTCGGTGTCTCTTTCCGGAGCGGGGATGTAGGAGTCGACGGCAGCAAGGAGTTCTCTGATGCAGTCGCAATCGGGGCTCTCGGGATGGCCGGCGGTGCAGGCTTCGATAGCCTTCAGAGCGGAACCCCTGATGACCGGGATTTCGTCGCCGGGGAAATCATAGCTGGAGAGGAGTTCACGAACTTCCATTTCGACGAGGTCGAGGAGTTCGGGATCGTCAACCTGGTCAACTTTGTTCATGAAGACGACGATGTAAGGAACGCCGACCTGACGAGCGAGCAGGATGTGCTCACGGGTCTGCGGCATCGGGCCGTCGGTAGAAGCGACGACGAGGATAGCGCCGTCCATCTGAGCGGCACCGGTGATCATGTTCTTAACATAGTCCGCGTGTCCGGGGCAGTCAACGTGAGCATAGTGACGGGTCTCGGTTTCATATTCAACGTGCGCGGTATTAATGGTGATACCTCTGGCCTTTTCTTCCGGCGCCTTATCGATTTCGTCATAACGCATCAATTGAGCGTGGCCGGCAGCGGCGGATACCATCGTGATAGCTGCAGTCAAGGTCGTCTTACCATGGTCAACGTGGCCGATAGTACCGATATTGACATGCGGTTTGGTTCTTTCAAATTTAGCTTTTGCCATTTTAGCCTCCAATTAAATCATTTTTTATGGTTTAGCTTATTATATCGCATTTCTTATTTTCAAGCAAGCATTTTTTCGTTTTTTTTAAAAATCATCTCCCGTTTTGGCATTTTTCCCTCTTTTCCGAAAGAATAAACCCGAAAAAAGCTGCTTTTTCTTTTTCTTTCTTTAAAAAACCCTTGTCTTTTATCGTTTTCCATACGTTTGAAAAAGAGTTCCGACGTGGTCTTTTCTCCTTTCCGGCAACGAAAAAACGGCATTCTCGTCAAAATGCCGTTTTATTCTGCATCGATCCTTTCGGCCTTTTCTTTATACGTTCGGAGATTGGTCCTCTTTTTCTTCGGCTTCTTTTTCTCCGACTATTTTATCGAAAACAGTGTCCTTTTCTATGGCAGACATAAACTCTGCGTCCGTATCCTTCGCGATCAACTTCATGATCTTCTTTTCCCGATACATCAGCAAAATAACGGCGCCGAGCAGGCAGAACACGATGGCAACGATCGCCACGATAAGAAGCCCCGTCGTGTTGGCGGTAATGTCGTTACTGCTCTTATCCTGTACTCCGGCGGAACCGATAATGGCAAGAGACGTAAAGGCAAGCATTGCGATCGACTGCCCGAGTTTCATGGCGAAAGTACGGGCCGCAAAGAACATTCCTTCCCGGTTTTCTCCCGTCACGACTCCTTCGGCTTCGGCTACGTCGGCGACGATAGACTGCGGTATGATACCCAAAAGAGCCATCGGGAATGCGGCCAAAAGGCAGATGACTACGCCGAAAGCAAGGCCCGCCGGCGTTATGCCCTGCGCCGCCGTCCTGTCGATAACGGGCAGGTTGGTAAGAGCGGTAACAACGTACGCAAGAGCCAAACCGAGGAAACCGGCGATAACCAGTTTCTTTTTGCCGAACTTTTTAACGAGCTTGGTCACAAACGGATACATCGCCGCGGAAAGGACGGTCATGACGCCGAGAAGGACGGTCACAAACAGGTCGGGCAAATTCATCGATACGCGTACGAAGAACGGTAATCCGGTCTGGAACAGCGTCAAGCCGATCCAGTACATGATATCCGATCCGACGAACACGCGGAAGTCTTTATTTTTAAAGGTCGACGCAAGCGACTTGAACATATTTGCGTTAGACGGCGTCGTTTCGACAAATTCTTTTTCATTGAGCAAAAAGGTAGGTAGGAGCATCGCGACCAATGCGATAACCGCAAGCACGATAAACAGGATACGGTAACTCCATGCAAAGCCGACCGCGTTCTGCAATAATCCGGCGAATAAGAACGGCGTATACGCAAGCAAAGTACCGGCGAAGAAAGTAAGAGAGATCGCGGTCGATATCTGCATTCTATCCTCTTGCGACTTGCCGAATTCGGAAATAAGCGCGTTATACGGCGTGCAATACATCGTCATGAACAGATAGAACAAAATGACGAAGACGGATATCCACGCTACGTTCCATCCGCTGATCGCTTCTACCGGCGCGCAAAAAAGCAATACCGTCACAACGGCGAACGGAACGGCCGAATACTGCATAAACGGGATACGGCGACCGCGCTTGTTTTTACTTCTGTCCGACATGGACGCGATCAACGGATCTGTCACGGCGTCGAAAATACGGCTTATGGCGGTAATAAGGCCGAGGATAGTCAAAAATCCGCCGATAACGAGTCCGGGCGTAATATAAGAGACGGCCCCGGCTTTTAAATTGTCCTGCGTCGGCAAATAAAAAGTCACAAGCCACGTGTTGACGATACCGCCCAGGATAGACCATCCGAGCTGCCCTACGGCAAAGATCCAAATTTGCTTTTTACTTAAGCGTTTACCCTTCGGTTTTTCAAGTTCGTTCATGTCTTTCTTCGGATATTACTTCGAAAAAATATCCACCCTCCTTTTTTATTTTTTCAATTCATTCACGATGATCGAAATCAACAGTTTTATTTCTTCTTCTCCGCGCGCATCCTGCTTAAGGATGTTTTCCGAAGCCATCTTCTTCCCCAGTCCGAACAAAGCGTGCGTGGTGGTCAGATAATACAGTTCCAGATCGGCGACCTCTTTGACCGTGCCGTCCGAAACGCCCTCTTCGTAGGCTTCCGCAAAACTCTCGTAAAACGGAAGCAACGCCTTCTCATAGTCGGAAAGATCTCCTCCTTCCCGCGCAAAATAAATATCAAATTCGGAAATGAACTTATACAGTTCTGTTCTTTCTTTGAACACCCGTAAAAACACCGTGTAAAAATCGGTCAGTTTTTCCAATCCGGTCGCTCCTTTTAAGGCGATAAATCCTTTCAACGACTCTTGACCGAGCTTGGCGGCGGCCGCTAAAACGAGATTCTGCTTTTTCGTAAAATAGCGGTATACGGTGGCTTCTCCCACTTCCGTCGCTTTGGCAATGTCTTTGATCGTCACGTCCGCGATACCTTTCCGCAAAAAAAGTTCCGTCGCTCCGTCTACGATATAATTAATTTTCGCGTCCTTTATGCTCATCTTTCTCCTTTATGATAGCCATTCTATAAAATTGATAGTTGGTCTATCAAAATTATATAATGGTTTCTTTCGTTTGTCAATAGGCAATTTAAAATTAAAAAAAGACCCGAATTTTCGTTCGGGTCTTTACAATGATCGTTGATTAAGGCTTTGCCGAAATTATTTGGCGGAGTGGCCTTCGATAAGACGCTTCTTTTCGCCGGAGGGCACTTCGGTATAGCACTTGAGCTGCATGACGTAGTTACCGCGGCCCTGGGTGGCGCTACGAAGAACGGTAGCGTAACCGAACATTTCGGCAAGCGGGATATCGCAGTCGACAGCCTTGTTACCGCCGACGTCACGCATTTCTCTGATGCCGCCGCGACGGGAAGTAACGGTGTTAATAACGTCGCCGAGATAATCCGGCGGAACAACGACTTCGACGTCCATCATCGGTTCGAGGATGGTCGGATCGGCAAGGCGAGCCGCTTCTTTAAACGCAAGGCTACCGGCGATCTTAAAGCTCATTTCCGAAGAGTCAACTTCGTGGAAGCTACCATCAACGAGGTGAACGATAAAGTCGACCATTTCGTATCCGATCAGGATACCGCCCTTAGCGGCTTCTCTGATACCTTCTTCGACAGGCTTAATGAATTCTTTCGGAATGACACCGCCCTTGATCTCGTCGTAGAACTCGATACCTTTACCCGGTTCGTTGGGTTCGATCTCGATAACGCAGTGACCGTATTGACCGTGACCGCCGCTCTGACGAACGAACTTTCCTTCGGCGCGCGCCTTTCTCTTGATGGCTTCGCGGTAGGCAACTTCCGGTTTACCGATGTTGGCTTCGACTTTGAATTCACGAAGCAATCTGTCGACGATGATTTCCAAGTGCAATTCGCCCATACCGGCGATGATGGTCTGTCCGGTTTCGCGATCGGTATAGGTACGGAAGGTCGGGTCTTCTTCGGCAAGACGTACGAGAGCGAGAGCCATCTTTTCTTGTCCGATCTTGGTCTTCGGTTCGATAGCAAGACGAATAACGGGATCCGGGAACTTCATTTCGTCCAGAACGATAGGAGCCTTTTCGTCGCAAAGGGTCTCGCCGGTGGTGGTGGACTTCAGACCGATGATAGCAATGATATCGCCGGCATGCGCCTCTTCGATATCGATACGATCGTTGGAGAACATACGAATAAGTCTACC
>CACXDF010000128.1 GCA_902766325.1 uncultured Eubacteriales bacterium
TGTTCATATTCACATTATAGCATATATTCATACGTAATAAAAGTCTTTATTCGTAAATCGTCGCATATGTCAATCCGCACAAAAAAAACCGTCCGAAAAAAGGACGGCTTTTTAAAAACAAATTTTCGATCGCGCTTAAATGAAAGAAAAAATTTTTTTCAGTTTTTATTCGCCCAAACCGGCGCAGGTATTCTTCCGCCGCGAGCAATGAAGCGAGCGGGAGAGACGTTATTGACGGGCATGATTGGGGCTTCTCCGAGCAAACCTCCGAAAGTAGCGACGTCGCCTTCTTTCTTTCCGCAAACGGGAATAACGCGTACGGCGGTCGTTTTGTTATTAATTACGCCGATGGCGCATTCGTCCGCGATCATAGCCGAAATAACGTCTGCCGAAGTGTCGCCGGGAATGGCGATCATATCCAAGCCTACGCTGCAAATAGCCGTCATGGCTTCCAGCTTTTCTAATTTAAGGATACCTTTTGCCGCGGATTCGATCATCCCGATATCTTCGCTGACGGGGATGAAAGCGCCGGACAAACCGCCCACGTGAGACGAGGCCATAATTCCGCCTTTCTTAACGGCGTCGTTGAGCAGGGCAAGACAGGCTGTCGTGCCGTAGCCGCCTACTGTGTCCACGCCGATCTCTTCCAAAATTCTGGCGACGCTGTCTCCCTTGACCGGGGTAGGAGCAAGGCTGAGGTCGATAATACCGAAATTGGCGTTCAGTCTCTTGCTTGCTTCCTGCGCGACGAGTTGACCTACTCGGGTGATCTTATACGCGATTTTCTTTACTGTCTCGGCAACGACGGTAAGGTCGGCGCCTTTAACCTGTTTAAGAGCGGTCTCAACAACGCCGGGGCCGCTGACGCCGACGTTTATGACGCAGTCGGCTTCGCCTACGCCGTGGAAAGCGCCGGCCATAAAGGGGTTATCGTCCACCGCATTTGCAAAGACTACCAACTTGGCGCAGCCGATGCTGTCCTGATCTTTGGTCATTTCCGCGGTTTGTTTAATGATCTTACCCATCAAGGCGACGGCATCCATATTGATACCGGCTTTGGTGCTGCCGACGTTGATCGAGGAGCAGACTTTTTTCGTCTTGGTGAGCGCTTCGGGAATGGTCGATAAAAATTCTTTTTCATAGTCGGTCATACCCTTTTGTACGAGTGCGGAATACCCGCCCACGAAGTCTACGCCGATCTCGTCCGCGCACTTATCCAGCGTTTCCGCCACCTTGACGGCGCCGCCCGTTCTTGCGGTAAGGAGGCTGACGGGGGTCACGCTGATACGCTTATTGACGATCGGTATGCCGATCTCCGCCGCGATCCGATTACAGACGGGCACGAGGTTCTTTGCTTTATTGATGATCTTATCATGGATGCGCGCGCACAGAGTGTCTACGTCGTCGGCGATACAGTCGAGAAGAGATATCCCCATCGTCACCGTACGCACGTCGAGATGCTCGGCCGAGACCATTTTATTCGTTTCTATAACTTCGTTGATCTGGATCATTTTTTTCTCCGCATTAAATTCTGTGCATGGCGGTAAAGATCTGTTCGCTCTGCATACGGATATCGACGCCGATCTCCTTGCCGAGTTTATCCAATTCTACGCAAATTTCATCAAACTCTTTCTTCGCTTCGGACAAATCGACGAGCATAATCATAGTAAAATACTTTTGCATGATGGTTTGCGAAATGTCTTCCACGTTGACGCCCAAATCGAACAAAAGTCCGCTGACTTTGGCAATAATGCCCTTTTTATCGGTACCGATAACGGAAACAATGGCTTTTTTCATTGCTTTTTCCTCCCAACGATTATGCCAATAGTTATACCATATAAGTAGCTCAAAGTCAACTTTTACGCCTCTACTGCCGACTGTTCTTTCATTTTGACCCTTTCCTTAAAATAATTTCAGTATTGACACGCGATACATATTTCGTATAGAATAATTTTATTATAATAAATCAAGAGGTGAATAAATGAAGATTACCAATGACATCGTTTACGTTGGCGTCAACGACCGCAAGATCGATCTTTTCGAGGGTCAATACGACGTGCCCAACGGTATGGCGTATAACTCGTACGTCATTCTCGACAAAAAGATCGCCGTTATGGATACGGTCGACGCTTCTTTCACGCACGAATGGCTGGACAACGTAGTGGCCGCGCTCGGCGGCAGAAAGCCGGATTACCTTGTCGTGCAACACATGGAGCCGGATCACTCGGCCAATATCCTCAACTTCCTCAATGCTTTTCCTTCCGCCGTCGTCGTATCCTCGGCGAAAGCCTTTACTATGATGCAAAACTTTTTCGGCAAGGATTTTGCCGACCGCCGCATCGTCGTAGGCGAAGGATCGACGCTGGAACTGGGCAAACACGTCCTGACTTTCGTCACCGCGCCGATGGTGCATTGGCCGGAAGTCATCATGACGTACGACAGCGCCGATAAGGTCCTTTTTTCGGCGGACGGATTCGGCAAGTTCGGCGCAACGGACGCGGACGAAGACTGGGCGTGCGAAGCGCGTAGATACTACTTCGGGATCGTAGGTAAGTACGGCGCGCAAGTCCAAGCCGTGCTCAAAAAGGCGGCGAACCTCGACATAGAAAAGATATGTCCTTTGCACGGACCCGTTTTGACCGAGGATCTCCCTTACTATCTCAACCTATATAATATTTGGTCCTCTTATGGGGTGGAAACGGACGGCGTTTGCATTTGCTACACTTCCGTATACGGACATACCAAAGCGGCGGTCGAACTTCTCGCCGATAAATTAAAAGCCAAAGGCTGTCCCAAGATCGCCGTAAACGACCTTGCTCGTTGCGACATGGCCGAAGCGGTGGAAGACGCATTCCGCTACGGCAAGATCGTTCTTGCGACCACCACCTACAACGCCGATATCTTCCCGTTCATGAAAGAATTCATTCTGCATCTTACCGAGCGTAATTTCCAAAACAAAACGATCGGTTTTATCGAAAACGGAAGCTGGGCGCCCATGGCGATCAAGACCATGCAAAATATGCTGGCCGCGAGCAAAAACCTGACTTATTGCGAAAACGCCGTCCATATCAAATCGGCCGTAAACGACCAAAACAAACAAGAGATCGAAGCGCTTGCCGAAGAACTATGCAAAGAGTATCTTGCCCGTCAGGACAGCACCGCGGACAAAAACGATCTTAAAGCGCTCTTCAATATCGGGTACGGTCTGTACGTCGTCACCAGTAGCGACGGCAAGAAAGACAACGGACTGATCGTCAACACCGTTTCTCAAGTGACCTCTACGCCAAACCGCGTCGCCGTCACCATCAACAAGCAAAACTACTCTCACCACGTCATTAAGCAGTCCGGCGTTATGAACGTCAACTGTCTCTCCGTCGACGCGCCGTTCTCCGTATTCGAGAATTTCGGCTTCCGTAGCGGGCGCACCGTGGATAAGTTCGAGAATACGGAAATCTTCCGCTCCGATAACGGACTCGTTTTCCTGCCCATGTATATCAACTCGTTTATGTCTCTGAAAGTAGAGTCTTACGTCGATCTGGGCACGCACGGAATGTTCATTTGTTCCGTCACCGAAGCCCGCGTTATCAGCAAAGCGGAGACTATGACGTACGCATATTATCAAAATAACGTCAAACCGAAGCCGCAAACGGAAGGTAAAAAAGGATACGTCTGCAAGATATGCGGATACGTCTACGAAGGAGAAAACCTGCCGGACGACTTTGTCTGTCCCTTATGTAAACACGGTGCTTCGGACTTCGAGCCCATAAAATAAAATAACGATAAAAGGAGAACAATTATTATGAAAAAGTACGTATGTGAAATTTGCGGTTACACCTATGACGAAGCTCTCGGCGATCCGGAAAACGGTATCGCTCCCGGCACTAAATTCGAAGACTTGCCGGACGACTTCGTTTGTCCCTTATGCGGCGCAGGAAAGGATTCTTTTTCCGCAGAATAAGAATTATTGCGTTAAAAAGAATAATAACGGTAAAAGCGAGGAGAAAATTTTCTCCTCGCTTTTACTTTTATAAAAATGCGAATAAAGTGCGATTATTATTGTTCGTCCGTTGCGGCGGCTTCTTCGATAATATTGGCTTCGATCTCCTCCGCCGGCGCAAGAGGACTGATCGCCGCGGCTTCGAGAACGGGTTCAAGAACGGGTTCGGTACCGCCCGGCTCGGGAGCGGACGCGCGAGCCGCGCGGGCTTTCAGTTCTTCGATGATCTTGGCGTGCTTGGCTTCGGACAAATCGTAGAAGAAGTACGGAATGGCGGAGAGCACCTTGGCAATGACCATCAAGATGATCGTCCAAAGGAAGACACGGTTTCTGGTGTCGTCGAAGTAAAGGATATTCCATTCCGAAGTAAAACCGATCATGGCGTAGACTGCGGGTACGATCAGACAGAGCACCCTGTTGAGCGGGTTGAACAATAATCCGAAAATGCCGGAACTGCTCTCCAGTCTTTCGCCGGACACGTACTGCTGATAGTCCCAAATATCGGGGGTCATCAGGTCGCAAGCCATAGAGCTGAAAATATTGAAGAAGTTGATGGAGCCGAGACCCAAGAACAGAATAATAATACTGTTGGTGTACACGCCGAGGATCTGCACGCCGAAAGAAAGCACCTGCAAGAAAGACATAATAAGGTAAGTCTTCTTTTTGCCCCACCGTTTGAGCGCGCCGGGCACGAACGGCAGACCGACGGTAGCGAAGCACCCGGAAAGACCGGTCAAAATACCGAGCAGGTAGTCCTGGCGCAACGAGTACACGACCATGACGTTAAGGATGGCGATGGCGCCGCTCTGGATATTGTTGATCCAGCCGCTGATGTTTGTGATCCAGAAGTATTTATTTTTCAAAACTTCTTTCATACCCTCTTTCATGCTGACGCTGGGTTTGTGGTTTTCTTCAACAATGACGCGTTCTTTCAATCCGAAGACCTGTACCAAAACCATCGGGGTACAAATAAGAACGCCGGCGGGAATGATGAACTGATAGGTCTTAATGTTGTTGAGGCCGCCGACCAAATCGGCAAAAATGGGCAGGAGCACCATAAACAGACCGCCGACCGCGCCGGAAACGAACATTTCCCACGTTCTTATCTTGGTACGTTCTTGCGCGTTGGGCGTCATAAGGTTCATGATATTGCCCTTTTGACCGTGGAAGTTACTGAATAATCCGAAGAAGGAGAACAGCAAGTTGACCACCCATAATTTGGTGGCGTAGTCCAGATTTTTGATCGGCAAAAAGCCCATCAAAAGTATTGTGACGATGGTGGGGATACTGCCGACCAGCACCCAGGTACGGAACTTACCGAACTTTTGCGCCAGCGTACGGAATAAGAATATGTGGTAGTAAACGGAAAAGACGTTAAAGAGAAAGTACGTCGCCATTATCTGCGGGAAGGCAGGGAGTATCTTTTCCGTTCTTGCCGCCGGAATAAACAGGCACCCGATACCGAGCGCAACGCAGGCGGCGCAAATAATATGGATAAGACGCATCGTCTTCTTCGGCGGACGCCCCAAGTTGTCGATGATGGTCATTGTCAAAATGGAGAAGAAGAAGAAAAACAGGCCAAGCAAATCTTTTACAAAGATATCGCGGAAGGATATCCCGTACACCGCGCCCACCAAAAAGCTGGACGCCGCGAAGCTGATATACCCGAGGACGTTACCTACGCCCGTACCGCCGGAGCCGCCGATACAGAGCAAAAACAGCTCTTTATTGGAGATATAATTCCCCTCTTTGGGATGGTTCCAGTACGTTTTCAGATCGACGAAACCGCCCTTGATTTTTGATTTTACACCGGAAAAAGAAAACCTGGCCATAGCTTATTCCCCCACGTAAGAAGGCGTAAGCGCGCTGTTTTCCATACCGGTCGCTTGCGGACGCCAACTCTTGCCGCACTCGATCGACTCTATTCTGCGTTTGGTCGTAAAAGAAGAGATTTTGGACGTTTTTGCATAAAAGCCGTAGTCGCCGATTTTCTCAAGCGTGGACGGCAGATGCAATTCGAGCAAGCCTTCCGAGAAAGAAAAACCGTTTGCGCCGACTTCTTTCAGTCCCTCGTTCAGTTCGATATGTTCGAGACCGCCGCACTTGAAAAAACCGAAGTCCTCCACTTTGACTACCGTCGCGGGGAAAGTGACTTTCGTCAGATGATCGCACATAAAAAAGGCGCAACTCGAGATGGTCGTCACGCCGTCCGGAATGACGTACTCGGTGCCCGCTCTCATATTCGGGTAGGCCACGAGAACGGTCTTTTCTTTATTAAAAAGAACGCCGTCAACGGAACAGAAATAAGGGTTTTCTTCGTCTACGACGTAGGCGGTCAGATTCCTGACCGTTCCGCAAAAAGCGCGGTATGAGATGGTTTTGACGTTTTTGCCGATCGTTATGGTTTTCAGGTATTCGGCGGCCGAGACGGCATAGTCGGCCAGTTCGACAACGGGTTTTCCGTCTATTTCCGCCGGAATGACCAATGATTCGTGACTGCTGTTACCTTTATATTCGGAAAGAGCCTTCCCCTCTTCCACGTTTTTATAGGTGATCTCGTCGTCGGTGCTGAAATAAGAACAGCCCGTAACGCCGAGAAGGCAACACATCACGAGTATAATAATTGCCAAAATAATAGTCTTCTTATTCATAATAACTATATTATAAGTTTACTATATATATATGTCAATACCCGATTTCCTTTGTTTGGACAATAAAAACGGGGTCGCATAACGACCCCGGATCATATTTAAAACGTATCAAATCAATAGCCGATATAAAAGTCTTCTCTTATGCCCCTATCGCGCTTATCGAGGGCGTCGTTAACGGCGCTGCTGATGATGCGGCCCTGTCCGTATCTTTGACGTTGTTGCGGCGACATCATAGAGATATCGCTGAGCAGTATCCGCTTTGTGATGGGACGAGCGCGCAAACAAAGCAATTTGATCCAAGCATAGGGATTGACGTTTCGGAAAGCGCGGAAATGCAGGAGAGCGCCACCGAGACCGTACGTTGCGATCATGATACGTACGATCATGTCCATCTGTTCTTTCGTAAAGAACCCTTTTACGGGATCGGGTAAGACGTCAAGCGCTTGCAAGCCCATAAAGACGCAGAACAGCGCGGGCAAAAGCATAAACCAGCAACGAAAGCCTTTTATGTTGAGTAATTTGTCTTTTTTGACGGAAAAATCTTCGTCTTCGCCCTGCGCGAACATAAAGGTCTTAATTTTACCGAACGAAATAAACCGCGGACTGAGCAGCAAGAAGAAGAAACCGAGCACAAAATATGCGATGGCTTCGTAAGTTACGTTGTTCGTGATATAGGGCAAAACCTTTTCGACGACCGGCGGGACGACCATCGCCGCAAAAAGCGCCAAACAAATAATACAAAAGATAAAGTCGATGACCTTTTGCATAACGTAATACGTTTGCTTTAATCCGACGAGCTTAGTCCTTTTACCGACGGTATACTTTTCCATCAGTCTGTCAAACCGCTTTTCACTCTTGAAATAACCCGGATATTGTTTTCTGTACTGCCAGAACTTGGTACTGCGTTTTATGGCGATCAATTCTTTACGCTTCATGCCCAGATCGTCATAGTCGTGCAGATTCATGGAGATATCGGCCGACGTATACGCCGAGGCTGAGTTCGGCCCCTGACGCTCCCAGTCGTACTGCGGGGTAGCCATGGGAGAAGTAGGCGTCCATCCGAAACACCTGTATAAGTGCAGATACCTACGCGGTACCACCTTGACGTCAAATCTTTTTGACCATCTGTTGCTTCTGCTCATTTTCTGCCTTTATTATCGACTGAGTTTACGACCCGAAGTAAAGCGGATCGCCGGTATTACGAACGGCCTCGTTCGTCACCTGCCCCTGGTAGTATCTTTGACGCTGACGACCGTTCATCAAAGTGATATCTTCGTATTGCATCGCCTGTACGATGGCCTTGCCGTTGATACAGCACGCGATGATCCTTTCCGTATTCTTCTTGAGCCACCAGTTGGAATTGAGCTGATAGATAAGAAGAAGGAAATTGAGGGCGGCGAGAACATAGCAAAGAATATTGAACACGCCGCTCGCGCCGATCTTCGCAAACCAATCGTCAATAGTCTTAACAAACGCGTTATAAACGGTCGCAAAGAAGTTATCGGGCGACTTATAGATCACGCATTCGCTGCCGTATTCGAGGGCCTCTCCTTTAACGTCTTTGGAAAAAGCCAATTTATGCATCTCGGACGAATAAGAAACGCCGTACTTATCCGCGATCTCTTCGTCTATTTTTGTAAATTGCTTACTCGTTCCGTCGGAGAAATAGATATCGCCGCCTTGAACGTAGTAGTAAGGACCGCTTTTATCGATAGAATATATTTCGTTGTCGACCACCTCGCAAGAAACGGTGCCGGAAAGACCGACTTGACCGTTCGTGACGGCCTTCGGCGCGCCGAAAGCAATGGTCAGATGGAAGAACAAAAACGCGAGGAATAAAATCGCCCACAAAGATCCCCAGAACGGGCGGCAGCGATTGATAAGGCGGAGTTTGTTACAGCGGGGGTAGAGCCAATAACGGAAGCGCAAGTGATATTCCATAACCCCTTCTTCCATCATAAGACGGTTGTTACGGGTGAACTTGGTATTCCTTTTTACAACGATTTTTTCGTTTCTTTTACGGCCAACGTCGTAGTCTGATACGTAGTCTTGTTTCTCCATGCTCCAAACGGTGTTGCCGTCGTACATTTTATGTACGGGCGCATTGGGCGCTTGGGCTTTGTTTTCTTTTACCGGGACCCATCCGAACGGCGCATAAAAACAAAGTAGTTCACGAAAAATCACTTTCGTATCGTAAGCTCTCGTCAAATATTCATTGACCATAAACGCACACACTCCCACTTATAATATGTTATTATCATTCTAACATCTATTTATTTCAATGTCAATACCGAATAACGAAAAATCGCGCGTTTGCGAAAAATGTTTTTTCTATGAAAAAAGAAGAAAAAAAGATCAAATAAAGAGCCAAACGAATTTTTCTACGACCCAGATCAGCGCAAGTACGATAACGGGCAAGAAGAGATAGGTAACGAGCGAGTTTTTACCCATAATGGCAAGCGGACGAAGGGGCAAAATACAGGTCTCCGACTTGGTTTTTGACTTTTTGTCGGAATAAACGATACCGCCGAGAACGCCGCCCAGCAGGAAAAAGCCCATATGCGGAAACAGCGGCTCGAAATTCTGCACCAGTTCCAACGCGTGACGATTATAGACGAGAAGCGCGAGGACCTCGTTTTCGATATACGCCGTACCGCGGACGAAATAAGAAAAATAATACGTAAGCCCCACGGCGCCGATGACGAGACCTATCACCGTCCTGCACCAGGTAGGTAATTTAATCAGATCGAAGAGGTCCCACGTAAGAACGCAGATAGTTAAAACGTTGATGATGTTAAATATAAAATAACTGGTAACAAGGTCCGGCATAAACACGTGTATCAACGCGAAAACGCCCATATACACTCCGCAAAGGACGACCATTTTTATCGTCCGTTTGATACTGCTGTCCGAGAAAGAACAGCTGATACCGGATAAAAACGAAAAAATAAACAACCCAAACGGCTGAATGCCCACACGGAAACTGCTATCGAGATAAACGCGAAGCACGTTATCGGCAAACCAGATCATAGCCGGTGTTTTAAAATCGAAAAAGCCGAGTTGAAATCCGAAATTGACGACGTGGTCGAGGGTCACGAACAACATCAGCGCCCCGCGGAACAGATCCAATTCCCACACGCGGGGTCTCGAGCCGGTATTATAATGAGTCAAACCGTGAAAAAAGCGATACAGCGCGCCCGTTTTGTGCGGGCGTTTTACTACCTTCGGCGCTTTTTGCTCTACGGAAACAGTTCTCGATGCCTTCGTATCCATATGTTCTATTATATCCGAACGGAAAAAGAAAATCAACTGTTTTGTTTTCCGTTCGCTTTTCGGTGAGCGGTCGAAAGAAGACGAACGGGAGAAGGAGCATTTTTCCGCCCTCTTCATCACGAAAACAGCAAAGGTCCTCTTTCGTCGAAAAAATTCGACAAAAACTTCTTTACGTACCATAAATAGGACATTATAAGACATATTTTTCATAATTATGCGCATCTGTAAATTGAACAATCGATGAAAATATGCTACTATGTTCACATCAACAATCTATAATAAAAAAA